>DASQNW010000544.1:0-2750 GCA_035644775.1 Chitinophagaceae bacterium
TTAGGAGGCGGATGCGAGCTCGCTATGGCTTGCCATTTTAGGCTTGCCAGTGATCAGGCGAAATTCGGTCAGCCTGAAGTAAATCTTGGATTGATTCCAGGTTATGGAGGCACACAACGACTGGCGCAGCTTATTGGCAAAGGTCGCGCTATGGAATTGCTGATGACAGGAAATATGATTGATGCTGTTACAGCCTTGCAATTCGGATTAGTAAACCACGTAGTACCACCGCAGGAACTGCTTAGCCAAACCATCAGTATCGGAAAACTAATCAGTCAAAAAGCCCCATTGGCAATTGAAAAATGCATCAAAGCAGTGAATGCTTTGTTCGACCATAACCAAGACGGATTTGAGGTGGAGGTGCAGGCTTTTGGAGATTGTTTTGAATCAGAAGATATGAAGGAAGGAACAGCGGCCTTTCTTGAGAAAAGAAAGCCTGTTTTCAAAGGCAAGTAATTTTTTACAAGTGCCATTCTGCTGTCGTTCTGTGTGACACCAGCTGCCACGTCTTTTTTCTTTTTGCAAATACTCTTACATACCGAAGCGCATACATGTTGTCTTTTTCACCTGTGCGATGTACTGTCAGAGTGCCTACAATGATTGCAAGATTCCTGTGCAGTTCCACCGTGGTTGAATCATGCTCGCGTGAAACAAACTTTGCCGGCGAAGTAGCTATGTTGTTTATCCAACTGTCCTTCGAATCTACCAGGCCGGTTCCGTGCGTGAAAACAAAATCGACTGCATAGTATTTATTTAAGAATGGCAGGTCCTTCTTTACCACAGCATGATCAATAGCTCTGTTCAAAGAATCGAGGGCACCTATTAACTGAATATCACTATTATGCTGCGACGAGGCATACTTCACCAAGGCCAGAAAGAGAAAAGCAATAGCAAGTTTCACACATGAAAATATTAAATGTTGCCGTCGTTCTGTTTAAAAATCCGGAGGGTCTTTACAAATCTTGTTTTGTAATAATCATTGAGAGGAGTTATTGTGACGCCGTAAGCTTTACCTGAAGTAGAATGAATAAATTTTGCGGTGTCTCCATTGGAAACAATGATTCCCATGTGGCCAACAAATTTTTCCGAGCTATCGGTGCCGGTAAATAAAACAATATCTCCCGGCTTAGCAGCTGCCACTGGAATTTCTCTGCCTACGTTTGTAAAGTCGATAGAGGAACGGGGCACCTTGATCCCAAAATGATTAAAAACATGTGTTATGAATCCCGAACAATCGAAACCTTTCGCCGGGTCTGTAGAGCCATACAAGTAGGGTATGCCGATGAGGGTTTGAGCGAATTGTACCAGCTGATGCGGGTGAACGTTTTTTGTGTCAATGACGCCACTCAATTCAGGTGTGAGTGTGTCTACGTTCATGATATTATCGCGGCGGGAACTATCTTTTATTTCGACAGAGTCTGGCAAAGAAGCGTAAGCCTTTGAAGAATCCGTTTTTAATGCATATGCTACTTCCCCTGACCGCCTGATTAACTGTTCACAACTGGAGAGCAAGGCAAAGCAACAGCAGTAAAGAATCATTCTCATATCGCCCCTTTAGTCTATGCCATGCAATTTTCGAGCTAAATTTACCCTCCAAACAAATCTCTATGGACGTAAGAATAGAAAAAGATACCATGGGTGAGGTGCAAGTGCCTGCCACGGCATATTATGGAGCTCAAACGCAGCGCAGCATAGAAAACTTCAAAATAGCACAGGACATCAACAGAATGCCAAAGGAGATTATAAGGGCCTTTGCTTACCTGAAAAAGGCAGCCGCAATGACCAATATGGAAGCGGGTGTGCTGTCAAAAGAAAAGTGTGACCTGATCGGAAGAGTGTGTGATGAAATTCTGGAAGGCAAATTAGATGAGTATTTTCCGCTGGTAGTTTGGCAAACCGGAAGTGGCACGCAGAGCAACATGAATGTAAATGAAGTGATCGCTTATAGGGCTCATGTTTTAAGCGGTGGCGAACTGACGGACAAGGAAAAAATTCTGCATCCAAATGATGATGTAAATAAATCTCAATCGTCGAACGATACGTTTCCCACGGCAATGCATATTGCTGCATATAAAATGGTGGTAGAACAAACGATACCTGGGATAGAAAAATTGCGTGATACTTTGGCCGAAAAGAGTAAGGAATACATGCAGGTTGTAAAGATCGGTCGCACTCACTTTATGGATGCCACTCCGTTGACGCTGGGCCAGGAGTTTAGTGGCTATGTGTCACAACTTGATCATGGATTAAGAGCAATAAGAAATACGCTACCGCATTTGTCCGAGCTTGCTTTGGGTGGTACAGCTGTGGGTACCGGCATAAACACTCCGGATGGTTATTCTGAGAATGTTGCCATGCATATTGCAACGCTTACCGGGCTTTCGTTCATCACAGCAGAAAACAAATTTGAATCCCTGGCTGCACATGATGCGATTGTAGAAGCACATGGCGCATTGAAAACAGTGGCTGCGAGCCTGATGAAAATAGCCAACGATATACGGATCTTATCTTCCGGTCCCCGTTCAGGCATTGGTGAGATTTTCATTCCCGACAATGAACCAGGGTCATCAATTATGCCGGGGAAAGTAAATCCCACTCAAAGCGAGGCGTTGACAATGATTGCAGCACAGGTACTGGGCAATGATGTAGCAATCAATGTAGGTGGGTCAATGGGCCATTTTGAGTTGAATGTTTTTAAGCCCATGATGATCTATAATTTTCTGCATAGTGCACGGCTGATAGCAGACGGC
>DASQNW010000545.1:0-1718 GCA_035644775.1 Chitinophagaceae bacterium
GGTTGTGCCGGTGGCGTATAGCTTGTGGAGGGCAAGTACTTCGCGGTTGTGCTCAGCCCATTCAATCAGATCCTTTTTTTTTCGGTCATGCGCTACTAATGCTATCCGCTTGATCGGTCCTAACTTCCTAACTTCCGACATATTGCGCGTTTAAATCGGGTTTATCACCAGCTTTTTGTTAAAGAAAAATAGAAAATCACCTTATGATCAGGTACTTACATATTTGGCAGCATCTTTGACCATATAACCACGAACCGCTATCGCATCAAAAGATTAAGAAAAACCGTTTCGTGCCCACAGATATCGATCCAATGTTCTAAAAGCCAAGAGCAAACTACCTATAAACAGAAAAGGCCTCGCGTTGCGGGGCCTTTTTGATGCTTATGCAGCTTGTAATTCTTTAATTTTTTCCCTGATCTTCCCTTCTAACTCGTCTGCAAGTGCCGGGTTGTCTCCTAAGAGCGATTTTACTGCTTCTCTTCCCTGGCCTAATTTATCACTGTTGTAGCTAAACCAGCTACCGCTCTTTTGGATGATGCCCATTTCTACTCCCATGTCTAATATCTCACCGATCTTCGATACTCCTTCACCAAAAACGATATCAAATTCAGCCGTGCGAAATGGAGGAGCTACTTTGTTTTTGACAACTTTCACCTTTACGCGATTGCCGATAGCTTCTTCACCATCTTTTATCTGGCTCATTCTGCGAATATCGAGGCGCACAGAAGCGTAAAACTTCAAAGCATTACCTCCGGTTGTGGTCTCCGGATTTCCAAACATAACACCGATCTTCTCACGCAATTGATTGATGAAAATACATATGGTGTTTGTTTTTGAAATGGTCGCCGTCAGTTTACGCAAGGCCTGCGACATTAACCGTGCTTGTAATCCCATCTTCGAATCTCCCATTTCTCCCTCCAATTCTCCTTTTGGAACCAAAGCGGCCACAGAGTCAATCACCACTACATCCAAAGCACCAGAAAGTATTAACCTGTCCGCGATCTCCAGCGCCTGCTCACCATAGTCCGGTTGTGAAATAAGCAGGTTATCTATATCAACCCCCAGCTTTTGGGCATACGAGCTGTCAAATGCATGTTCCGCATCAATGATGGCACACATACCACCTTTTTTTTGTGCTTCTGCAATCACATGGGTAGCAATAGTTGTCTTTCCAGAACTTTCAGGCCCGTAAATTTCTACAACTCGTCCCCTCGGTAGGCCACCAATACCCAGTGCGGCATCGAGGCCAATGGAGCCCGTAGACACCACATCCATGGGTTCCTGCGATCGTTCATTCATCATCATAACGCTACCCTTACCGAAGTCTTTATCTATCTTATCCATGGTAAGTTTCAGGGCTTTAAGTTTCTCAGTATTTGACATTTTGATTAATTGAAGTGTGAAAGGAATGAGCTGCTTAAAGTTAGGATTTTATTGCAGGTTCATCTTTGTAATTTGTTCGTGTGCAAAGCTAATGAATTTAGCAAAATCAAACCGGGAAAACATGCTGTAACGAAAAGAAATTTGTAAAAAACCACAAGTATTTTGCGGTATTTTAGATAATAAATTTTGAAATGACGATTCCGGCAACTAATGCTTCAATGCGTGTGGTAGATAACATCAAACCTCCTGAATTTGAAACGAAAAAGCAGCATTGCCAGTATGGTAAATTCCGGCGCAGAGGAAAGAAAGTTTATCAACAAGCGGCACATCAATTG
>DASQNW010000546.1:0-2411 GCA_035644775.1 Chitinophagaceae bacterium
GGTGTCCATAAAGTGTAGCTAGTTCACAAAAGTCAGCGTCGAACGTTACAATTGCATACTCATTTTCCTTTGCAAAAGTCCAAATTTGGCGATCCATAGAAAACTGAAGATTGAAGTCCCTTACATACCTTGCTTCAGGAAAAACAGACGTAAGTCTAAATAAAACTCGGTGTGAGATATTTTGATCAAAGAGAAGCTTCACGATGCAATTCTAAGTTTATGCTCCCGGTCTGCAGCGTAGGCAAGACATGCTCTAATATCTTCAGAAGTTAAGTCTGGATAATCTTCCAAAATCTGGACTTTACTCATTCCTGAAGCAAGCCATCCCAAAACGTCAGACACAGTAACGCGCATCCCTCTTACGGAGGGCTTGCCAAAGCGTACCTGTGGATCTATTTTGATTATTTCGGAGTAGTGTTGCATAAAGTCTTACAAATCTACGAACTTATAGGAAAAGACTGCCAAACGCATTGCCTACGGTTTTACAGCTTTTGCAGTAGTGGTATTGGGTATTCTAAAGTCTACTATCGTGCTAAAGCTTATTAAAGATATTCTGTTAAAAGTTATTCCTACAGCCACTATTGCATACAAGCTGTTGGTAGCGACATTTTATGACTTTATCGTTTTGGTTGTTGTTGTGTGCCGCAATGAATGCCGCCACCTTCCCAATTTAAAGGCATGGCGTTCATAAAGATGAGCTTCCTATTTGGAAAAGCCGTGCTGAATATTTGCTTTATCTCATCTTCCTTCTGCACCGAGGAGCCTGCCTCTATATAAGAAGGGATTAACACCATTCCATTGGTAACATAGTAATTTAGATAACTCGATGAAGCTACGCGGTAAGCTGTATCACCCACTTGCCAGCCATCACTTTCCTTGAAAGCCGAAACAGAAATGTTATAGGAATCATCCCATGTTTTTGGATTTAGTATCCTCACTGGTTTAACAATAGGATCAGGAAGTGGTACCTTAACTATTTTAAAGGGCTTACCCTGCTCATCTCTTGCTTTTTGGAGAATTTCATAATTTACTTTCATCCGCTCATAGTTCATCTTATTCAGCGGATGTTTGTCTTTGTCTTCTTCGCCTACCCAGGCAAGCAGAATGGTATTAGCATCTGCAAATTTTACGTATTCATCTGTATGACCGCCGGTGCCAATACCTACAAATCTGCCATAAATGGTTTGCCAGATGTGAGGGTCCTCTGCAAGGCCTTGTTGCAGCCATATAACATTTGTTACGCCTAAAACCCGCTTAAATTCAGCCTCAATCCGAACTTTTTCAACGCCTTCATTCCGGCTTAGCGTTAAAGGTTCATTAAGCAATAATGTGCCCTTTCCGTTCACCTCTATAGCTCCTCCTTCAATTTTTATCCATGATTTGATTGCAGGAACACCTTCCGCTACTGCCATCAGGCTGTCTACTTTGTGTCTCTTACTTGCTTCCGATTTCGAAAGAATGCTGTCTGCTATTTTAACGTCATTATTATACCTATTCAACAGCCACTGACGGTAACCATATGCCCCCCATTCAAAATCAACTGCTCTCATTTCGCCTTTAGCATTTTTTGTAAACGCTGCGCCATGATCCCTCATCCAGAACTCGTTATCCGGCATAACAAAAAACTGTATCCTGTTGGTATCTATCCCCTTTGTATTCAGGTAGGTTTTGCAGACTTTTAAAACACTATCGGATTCAGTAACAACTTTGACTTTTACATACGGCATCAATGCCTCGATCATATCCTTATTTACCGGATAAAAAAGATCATATCCCTGCCATCCCAACCAAACTGCTTCCTGCGGTTCAAACTGTGCCGGCATATAAAATAATGTGTTTTTCTGTTTGTTGTTACACGAACAGAAAAAGAGCATTAAGAAAGAAGATATGATACCTGATAATCTTTTCATAATTAGTGACGTTTATCAAGTTGCCGCTAACGAACAGGGCTTACCGAAGGTTGGGGCTCTACTGCCCTGTCGTTCGGATAAAGATATGGACGATTGAGAGAGATACAAATGCTTAGCCTTTGTTCTACAGCCCAACTTTTGGAAAGCCCATGTTAGCGGTTTGTTGTATTCGTTTCGATTACAAAATTTGAACTCCACTTCCTGCAATTACTTTCCATGAATTGTTGAATAGTTTCCATACACGCAAATACCTAAATTTTCCTTCAATTATTTGGTCTGCATATTTTGCCTTTAAATGAACGCTAACCACAACTGTTGAAATATCGCCAAGAGTATTGATGATTTGGTCTGTTGTTGAGATGTCGTAAACACTCATAATTCCTGAACGATAATTTTCAATATCCATTTCCTTTGTTATTGTCTGTCCCGTCGGAATATTAAAAACTAAGCTTTCGTGCAAAAGTTGGTTAAGAATATTAATATCTCCATTGAGTATAGCCT
>DASQNW010000547.1:0-2605 GCA_035644775.1 Chitinophagaceae bacterium
CCATTGCCTCGCCATTCTGCTTTACGCTGTAGCGAAGTACACGAGCAATTTCTCCATCCGTCATGTTTCCTATGCCTGTTGCTGAATCTGGTGTAAGATTGCGGGTGTAGTATACTCCGAAAGGCAGGTCAAATTTATAGCCACCGCTCAATGGCGGCTCTTGCTTCAAGGCAAGTACAGAGTCAACATTCTTTATAGGGCTATGGCAGTCTACACAGTGTGCGGGACCTAACACCAGGTGCCTTCCTCTTGCAATCATCGAACTGTCCTTAGAAGCTTTAATCGCAGGATACGGTGCATTGTATTTGACGTGTTGCCGTAATGCAGCAGTGACGCTTACACCAATGATGATAAACAAGATGAGCAATCCTATCCATTTGAAGATTTTACGTAGCATGATTTACGATTTGAGGACGCAAGCTAAAGCTGCCATTGTGCCCAAGCAATCTGCACGTGAATGAGTTGATAAAAACTACGTATCGTTTGTCATTTAGATAGGTGCTTTGTGCACCGCTGACAAGTGTATAAGAAGATCCTTTGCTGGATTACGTTGAAGATGCTTCGTCGAAAAACAGTCCATGCTCTTCAAGGCATTCTTCGATGTCTCCTTTCTGAATCTGCTTCATTTCAAGAAGTCTGTTTGCAAGATCGGCAGCAGTGTTCCATACATTGGTATTACTTAAAGTATTCAGTGCTTGGTGCAATCCATTTTCTATGAAGTCTCGCTCCTGGTCTGAAGATAGTTGCTGCAACACGTTCTGTATGTGCTCTACATTCTCCAGGTCATCCAAATCCATCTGAACCGGTAAAGGCACGTGCACATTTCCTTTGTTGTTGTACACTGTAGCCGTTACTGACCCACCGATGTATATGCGGGAAAGCTTTCGTCCCACTTCCACCACCTCCATCTTTTCCGCCAGCGAGGCGGCTTTCAGATCATCGATCGAAAGATTTCTGTTCAGGATTTTGCTTGCTGTAGCGGCATCTTTACCATAGTCGATAACGGCATAGCTCGAATAGCCGTCAGCATTTGGTGGACTAATCAACTGCGCCTCAATGCAGGTGTAGCCACAGAGATAAGCAAACAATATATGTCCGCTTTCATGATATGCGCAGACCTCGCAATCGTTGAAAGTTTTTGATGTAATCTTTTGTTGCATGTACCAGAAAAAAACAAGAGTTATTCCACTGTGGGCTTGCGAGTGTGAGGCTACTCACCATTTACTCACATACCTATCCACGCGTAAAAACACTAGGAAAACTGCGTATTTGCGACGAGGTAACTACGTTGGCGCTCTCGGATTTCATGTACATTTTACGTGGTGCAAAATGGTCAATTTTGCTCTTGTTGCACCTCAACTAAGAACTTAATTTTACATCAGAAGTTGATTGACATCTGTCCGCTCAATGTCCAAGTAATCGTCCAAAGAAACTGATCCATATCCTATAAACTTCAGTCAACTTCTTTTTTTCTCCTACCCTTTTGAAACGTGGTTATTCTTATCCTGGAAAACTATCCAGCTTGTCCTTGACAAGCGATCCTTGTTAAACCCGTTTGTTCAACCTATAAAAACACCATTATGGAATTGCGTACCGAATACGAAGGAACCGCAAAAAGAATTCTTGTCGTCGATGATGACATTGATCTTTTGATGCTGCTGGAACGGTGCTTATTAAAAGAAGGCTATGACGTAGACACAGCAGCGAGTCTGTTCGAAGCCGAAGAAATCTTGCCTTATTTCTCCCCGCATCTTTTACTGGTCGACATCAATGTTCATGGCGAGGACGGAAGGCAGCTTTGCTGGAAGTGGAAAAAACAGCAGGAAAAAGATGTTAAGATCATTATCATGTCGGGCTACGATTACGATGTCGGCCGCGCGGTTTTGTTCGGTGCAGACGACCTCGTTACCAAGCCGCTGTACGTGGAGTATCTGCTGTTGCGGATCAAAAGCCTCTTAAACGAAGAGACCACACCGTTTGTACCCGCAGTGATCATCGAATCAGAAAATAGACAAGAGTAAGCATCCCCCTATTGGCAACTTTTGGTTTCGTATTTTGTTTTGTTGTAAATGAGCAAAACATATACACTCAAGAGCGTACAAACTCTACCCTGCAGCATCGACCAGGCGTGGGAGTTTTTCTCTAATCCCAAAAACCTGTTTACAATTACTCCTGCATACCTGAACCTCAAAGTCACGAGCAACATAGAAAACCAGGAAATATTTGAGGGGCAGGAAATCAGGTATACTGTAAAACCCCTATTCGGAATTCCTATGTCCTGGCAAACCAGGATCACAGAAGTAAAGCCACAGCGTTTGTTTGTTGATGAACAGGAAAAAGGACCATACAAGCTTTGGCGGCACCAGCACTTTTTTAATCCTATTGAAGGAGGTGTAGAAATGGCAGACCTCGTGCACTACCAGGTGCCTTTTAGCCTCCTGGGAAGTTTAGCCAACAAGTTCACCATTAGGAAAAAGCTAAGACAAATATTTACCTATCGGTACTTTAAAGTAAATCAGTTATTTGGCTCATGGCCGGGCGCCACGATAGACCTACAGATCGAGTAACAGAATCCTTTATGCTACCCGGGTATCCGGGAAATGTA
>DASQNW010000548.1:0-6552 GCA_035644775.1 Chitinophagaceae bacterium
CTGCTTGCAAGGAATTTTTTGCGACTGGTACTCATTGCTTCTTTAGTGGCCTTTCCGATTGCATGGTGGGCAATGAACAATTGGCTGCGGGATTTTCCCTATCGCGTAGAGATTAGCTTGTGGATGTTTGCCGCTGCTGCAGCTTGCTCTCTTCTTATCGCCTTGGCAACGGTCAGCTTTCAGGCTGTGAAAGCAGCAATGTTGAATCCGGTTAAAAACCTTAGAGCTGAATAAGTATGAAAGCTAAAATAGTGCTGCAGCTGATTGTTGACTAATGTTTAAATTTTTAAAGTACAAAGAAGTTTATGATCAAAACCTACTTCAAAATCGCGTGGAGAAACCTTAAAAAGAATAAAACATTCTCGTTCATAAATATATTCGGGTTATCAGTTGGCCTCACCTGTTGCATGCTGATATCCTTGTACTTGTACCACTCATTCAGCTACGACAAGTACCACAAACATGCCGAGAGAGTTTTTCAGCTTGGAACAGCTTTCGTTGATGATGGCAAAGAAAAACGAGCTGCCAACACAGCGGGTCCTGTTGGTAAGATGATGCAGCAAGACTTTCCTGAGGTGCAAGCTACAGCGAGGGCCATGAAGCTGTGGAGGGATGACAAAACTTTATTTCAGGTGAACCAGGGTACTTCACAACAGAAGTCTTTTTATGAAACGGACGGCTTCCTTGCAGATTCGAGCCTGTTTGAGGTACTTAGTTTTTTCTTCAAAGAAGGAAATCCAAATACCGCATTGAGAGAGCCCAAATCACTTGTGCTTTCTGAACAGATTGCTGAAAAGCTTTTCGGTAAAGAACCTGCACTCGATAAGTTTGTTCACGTCAGCAGCAGCACGAACGGGGATCATGATCTTAAAGTCACGGGTGTGTTTAAGGCTCCGCCAGCACCCTCTCATTTTAACGCAAAGTTTATCATGAGCTTCGCAGGTGGTGATATGAATGGCTTTGCAAATGATAATCCCAGCCCTGTCAACAACAACATGTTTTTCACTTACCTGATGTTGAAGGAAGGCAGCAACTCTAACGCCCTTGCAGCTAAATTTCCTGCTTTTGTGCAAACGCATTTAGGTGAGGAATTGAAAGCCATGGGTAAAGAAAGAAGCTATTTTCTCACGCCAGTCAAGGACATACACCTCACGGGAGTGGAGAACAATGTGTCACCTGGAGGAAACAAAACTTCTCTCTTTGTTTTGGCTTCTATTGCTCTTCTTACTTTGCTTATTGCCTGCATCAATTTCATGAACTTATCTACGTCTTCATCTGCAAAAAGGGCTGCAGAAGTCGGGATAAGAAAAGTTTTAGGCGCGGAGAGAAATTCTTTGCTCAGGCAGTTTTTAGGTGAGTCAGTTTTGATGGCCTTTGTTGCCCTTGCTGCAGCAACAGTATTTACCTTTTTATTATTGCCGTTGTTTGAAAGAGTTGCAGCAAAAAATTTGTCTGTTCCCGTAGCAGATTATGCAGTGCTACTGCTTGTATTTTTAGTGTTGGCTTTGGTGACCGGACTTTTTGCGGGCAGCTATCCTGCGTTTTACTTATCTGCTTTCAAGCCCATTAAAGTTTTAAAAGGCAAGTTTGCTAACTCCCTCGCAGCAGTATCGCTCCGCAAGGGACTGGTAGTGTTTCAATTTGTCATTTCTGTCGCTCTTATAGTAGCTTCTCTTGTCATAGCCAATCAAATGAAGTTCCTGCGGGCTAAAGATCTTGGATTTACAAAAGATCAGCAGATTGTAATACCACTGCGTACATCGACAGCAAAGGAGTTGATACCATCTTTCAAATCTGCTGCAGCTTCTAATCCGACAATCAGCTCTGTCGGCGCTTCTATGTCGTACCCTGGAATTTTTCACCCTCAGGACTGGTCGATGTACAAAGAGGGAGAAAATATGACAAGCTCTCAAAAGGTGTATATCAATCTCGTTGACGATCAATTTTTACAAACCTTAGGAATGAAACCTATAGCAGGCAGGTTGTTCTCGCCTGATTTTCCTGCAGATACACTAACCCGCTTTGTTGTTAACGAGGAAGCTGTAAAGCAATTTGGATTTGCATCAGCAGAAGAGGCTATCGGCAAGTGGCTGGCTTTTGACTGGCAGGGAGAGCAGATGCAGTATACTATTGTAGGAGTGGTTAAGAACTTTCACTTTAAAGATCTACATGAAAAGATAGAGCCCTTTGCCTTTCGTGTTCATGGTAGTGCCGGTTTCAATTATTTGCTTGCTCATGTTAAGGCGGGGTCCCTCGATCAGTCTTTGAGTTTTCTTGAGAACACATGGAAAAAGTTGAATCCGAATGAGCCGTTTGAATACAGCTTTCTTGATCTGGATTTTCAAAAGAACTATGAAGCTGAATCGCGACAGGCAAGCCTGATCAATTATTTTACAGTAATCGCCATCATCATTTCTTGTTTAGGGTTGTTCGGCCTTGCGACTTTTACCGCGGAGCAGCGCACCAAGGAAATAGGTATACGAAAGGTATTGGGAGCCAGCGTTGCAGGGCTCGTAGGGCTGCTTTCCAAAGACTTTTTGAAGCTGGTAGCCATTGCGGTCTTAATTGCTTCTCCAGTGGCCTGGTACTTCATGAACCAGTGGTTGCAGAATTTCGCTTACCGATCGCCCATTCCATGGCAGCTGTTTGTATTGACAAGCTTTTTAGCTATGTTCATTGCATTCGTTACCATAGCCTTCCAGGCTATACGGGCAGCACTTGCAAACCCTGTGAGTAATTTAAGAACTGAGTAGCAAAACATATCCTTGAAAGGCAGCTATTTCAATGCACGAACAACACCTTCAAACATCTATTCATGCTAAGGAACTATTTCAAAATTGCTTTTAGAAATTTGTTGCGCAATAAAGGCTACTCGACAATCAACATTGTAGGTTTGGCAGTTGGCATGGCTGCCGCAATACTCATCTTTCTGTGGATAGAAAACGAATTAAGCTACGATCGGTTCCACAAGAACAAAGACAGGATATACCAGGTTTGGAACCGCCTTCCCAATGAGGGCGAGATCTCCTGCTGGAACTCCGTATCTGCACCAACAGCTCCTGCAATTGAAAAAGATCTGCCTGAAGTTGAGCGTGCAGTAAGGGTAAGTCAGCCCAACACTTTTCTGCTTTCAGTTGGCGACAAAAAAATAAAAAAGTACGGAGTTTACGCTGATACAGGCTTCCTCCAAATGTTCAGCTTTCCAATGCTGAAAGGTCACCCTTCCACAGCATTGAATGCAACCTACTCTGTGGTGCTTACCGAAAAAACGGCCAAAAGTTTATTTGGCAATGAAGAGGCAATAGGGAAAGTCATAAAATTTGACAACAAAGATAATTTCACGGTTACCGGTATATTAAAAGACTTGCCGAATAATACAACGTTCGATTTTGAATACCTCTTGCCCTGGTCAAGTTTAACATATGGGGAAGGGCAAGATTATGGTTGGCACGATAACAGCACGCCGACGTATGTGATGCTGAAGCCGAATGCAAGCTTTGCTTCAGTGAATTCCAAAATTCAAGGGCTGAAACAGCAGTATAGCGATGAGGCAAAAAAAATGAGCTGGGAGCTCTTCCTGTATCCGCTCGAGCGCTGGCGCTTGTATTCGAGCTTTACTAACGGTGTAGAAGACAATGGCGGCCGTAGCATGTTTGTAAAATTGTTTGGAATTATTGCGTGTTTTATATTGCTCATTGCATGCATTAATTTTATGAACCTGAGTACGGCGCGTAGCGAAAAACGGGCTAAGGAGGTAGGTATACGAAAAGTTGTCGGCGCTCAGAAACTCTCCCTAATTGGCCAATTCATCGGAGAATCGATTCTTATTGCCTTTCTGGCGGGTTTTGTAGCAATCATAATTGTTTTAATAAGCCTCCCTGGTTATAATGAGCTTACCGACAAGCAATTATTTATAGACTTTGGCAACATCTATACATGGCTTATATTTTTCGGATTCATCTTGTTCACTGGTTTGTTAGCAGGCAGTTATCCTGCCTTTTTTCTTTCATCCTTCCAGCCTGTTAGGGTATTAAAAGGCACATTTAAAAAATCAAACGCGCTGGTCACACCCAGGAAAGTGCTTGTTGTGCTGCAGTTCACATTTGCGATCATCCTGACCATCTGCACAATTATCGTAAAGCAACAAATTGACCATGCACGTAATCGGGAAGCAGGTTACAACAAGGGCAACCTTATTTACCATTTCCTGACGTCCGATCTATCGAGGAACTACGCAATGGTAAAAAATGAATTGCTTTCATCAGGCATTGCAAAGTCCGTTACTAAAACAAATTCTCCCTTAACCGAGAGGTGGAGCAATGGATGGGGGCAGAGCTGGGAAGGAAAGAACCCGGATGACAAAATATCTTTTGATCGCTATTTGGCTGATGAAGACTTGGGTATTACCGCAGGCTTACAGTTTATACAAGGCCGTGATTTCGACTTGAAAAAATTTCCCACAGATTCAACTGCAATGATTATAAATGAGTCGTCCCTAAGAATAATGAAGTTCAAAGATCCCCTTGGCAAAATAGTAGAGGACCTTGGCATTAGGTGGCATATTGTAGGTGTTATAAAGGATTTTATTCTTACCAGTCCGTACGAACCAATTGCTCCATTACTGATACACGGCGCAAAAAGTACTTTCATGACCTTTCAGGTTATCCATATAAAGCTAAATGGAAATAATCCTACAGAACAAAACCTAAAAAAAGCTGAAGCTGTTTTCAAAAAATACAACCCTGATTATCCATTCGAATACAAGTTCGTGGATGAAGCCTATGCCCGGAAGTTCGAGGATGAACAACGCCAGGGAACATTGGCTGCACTATTTTCCGGCCTGGCTATTTTTATTTCATGCCTTGGGTTATTGGGTCTGGCGAGTTATATGGCTGAAAACAGGATAAAAGAAATTGGCGTCCGGAAAGTATTAGGCGCTAGTGTAACGGGAATTGTCCGGCTCCTTTCTAAAGATTTTCTGGCCTTAGTTACGATTGCAATTCTTATTGCTTCGCCAGTAGCGTGGTGGGCTATGAATAATTGGTTACAGAGCTTTGAATATCGTGTGGATATACAATGGTGGATGTTGGCTTTAGCAGCATGTATGGCCATACTTATAGCTTTGGCAACTGTGAGTTTTCAAGCGATAAAAGCAGCATTGGCCAACCCCGTGAAAAGCTTAAGAGCAGAGTAAAATGAAACGACAATTAATGAAACAAATCATCACAACCCTTTTCTTTTCCACCCTTATTCAATTTGCGTACGCCCAAGGCACTCCCGATTCTATCTATTCCGAAGTGATGAAAGAGATGCGGGACTTGAAAGTATTGCTTCCCGCTAACTACAAGTCCGACTCGAAAGAGAAATTTGATGTCGTCTATATTCTTGATGGAGAAAGTAATCTTGAACTATTTTCTCATTTGCATCGCTTTGCCGAAAGAGAGCAATATGTGCCAGGGGTGATACTGGTGGCTGTTGTTAATAAAGATAGAAACAGAGACCTCACACCAACGGCACTTAAAAACATTCCCAACTCTGGTGGTGCCGACAATTTCATTTCTTTTTTCAGGCAAGAGTTGATCCCCTATATCAACAAGAACTATCCAACGAGCGGCAATAATATATTGTACGGACATTCTTTTGGAGGGCTGTTTGCTATTTATACGATGCTCACAGCGCCAAATGTTTTTTCTTCATACATAGCCACTGATCCTTCTTTGTGGTATGATAATGAATACACCAATACACTGGCTATAGAAAAATTTAAGAGTTTTCCAGAAATAGATCAAACCCTGTTCATTACAGGCAGAGACGATGGTATGAAAGGAATGGGGATCACTACAATGGATTCGATTTTAAAGCTAAGCCATCCAAAAAACCTTACCTACAAAGTAGTGGCTTATGAAAATGAAACCCATGGTTCGGTACAACTAAAGAGCATATTCGATGGATTGAAAATGGTATACGATGGCTATAGCCAGATTAGGAAGAATATTGAGTACCATCCGATGAATGGCATCGTACTAAAAGACAAACCTTATGTGATATACACCATCAGCAGTTTTCCAGAACTCCGGTATACCACAGACGGCGCTGAACCTACTACATCCTCGCCAAAAATTGAGCGGATAACCAGTTTTTCTGGTCCTATGAAGCTGACTATAAAATCGTTTTCACCGAAAGGAAAATATAATAAGACCGTCACCGGCAATTTTGTTTTAGAAGAACCTCCGGATCCTGTTACCAGGCCAAAGAAGTTTAAGTCAGGCGGCTTATCGTATTCGTATTTTGAAGGTCAGTGGGACAGCCTTCCCAACTTTAGAACTTTGAAGCCTCTTATGTCGGGCTTTGCAGGTAAGGATTTTAATTTCAGCCAACTGCCTTCTAAAAACAATTTTGCGCTTCTTTTTGAAGGCATGCTGGAAATAAAGGAAGAAGGTTATTATCTCCTGGGAGTTGCTTCAGACGATGGGGCCAGGCTTTACTTGAAAAATAAACTACTAATCGATAATGATGGCCTTCACGATTCAGAGTCACCACGCTCATTCTTAA
>DASQNW010000549.1:0-4108 GCA_035644775.1 Chitinophagaceae bacterium
AGGCTTGTCCGTAAATAGTTATAAACACAATTACCTGTTGTCATTTGCCGATCTGGAGAAATTAAGCAAATACAATTTGCATGCTCTTAGAAAGTATCACGCCCAGCAGTTTGATGACATCTTCATCCCTAAGTCGAATACAGAACAGGTGCGGAAATTAAGCACCGTATTTATAGAAGAACTCAAGAAAGAAAACGTGTTGCAACCGCAGAAACCACAACTACCTTCAAAGGGGCCGGCATTCCCGGGTGGAGAACAGGTGTGGATGAATTTTTTGAAGAGAAACATCAACCCGCCGGCAGAACTGGCTACGGGCGAAAAGAGAACCGTTGTTGTGCAGTTTTCGGTGAACTCAGATGGAAGCACAACTAATTTCAAAATAGTAGAATCACAAGGGCCGGCTTACGACAATGAAGTGCTACGTGTATTGCGCCGGATGCCGAAGTGGAAATCAGCTGTTCAAGACGGGCAACCAACCGATGCCGTTGTCACGCAATCGATAACTTTTGTGCGTAACAACACCCAGGCACAGCCCACAACCCAGTGATGTTTATACGTTGAATCGAAAATGCATCACGTCTCCATCCCTCACCACATATTCTTTGCCTTCGATCCTCAGTTTGCCAACTTCGCGGCAGGCAGCTTCTGAACCATAGCTAACGAAATCGTTATAGGCAATTACTTCGGCTTTAATGAATCCTTTTTCAAAATCTGTATGAATTACGCCTGCAGCCTGTGGCGCTTTCCATCCCTCTTCAATTGTCCAGGCACGCACCTCCTGAACACCAGCGGTGAAATATGTGAGCAGGTTCAACAATTTGTAAGCCGATCTTATCAGCCGATTTAAAGCAGGCTCTTTCATTCCATATTCGTCCATGAACATCTGCTGGTCTTCGGCAGTTTCCATTTCAGCAATTTGTGCTTCAATAGAATTGTTCATGATGATCATCTGGGCTTTCTCGCTTTTGACGCTCTCCTGCAGCGTCTGCGAATATTTGTTGCCTGTATGCATGGAAGCTTCATCCACGTTGGCAACATACAACACCGGTTTCGATGTAAGCAAAAACAAATCTGCAATGGCAGGTTTTTCTGCGGTGTTCAGGTCCAATTCCCGGATATTTTTGCCTTGCTCCAGGTGGGCTTTGCAGCGGAGCAATACATCCAATTCTGCTTTCAGCTTTACATCACCTCCTTTCGCCTGTTTTTCTACACGGGAAATCTTTTTTTCAACACTTTCAAGATCTTTCAACTGTAGTTCAGTGTCAATTATTTCTTTGTCACTCACCGGGTTTACCGCACCCTCTTCGCGTAAAATGTTCTCGTCTTCAAAGCAGCGAATTACGTGTATCACAGCATCCACTTCACGGATATTGCCGAGGAATTTATTGCCAAGGCCTTCGCCTTTGCTGGCGCCTCTCACAAGTCCTGCTATGTCAACTATCTCGATCTGTGTAGGTACTATACGATTCGGTTGCACCAGTTCTGCTAGCTTTGCCAAACGTTCATCGGGAACATCTACCAATCCCACATTAGGATCGATGGTACAGAATCTATAGTTACTAGCCTGTGCTTTGGCGCTTTTACTTACTGCATTGAACAGTGTTGATTTCCCAACATTTGGCAGACCCACTATACCTGCTTGTAATGCCATACAAAAATTTTAAAGTCAATTTGAAGCACGACCCAAGAACATGAGTCGGGCTTTTTTTGCGGCGGCAAAGATAAGTATTGCGCTTTGGTAAAAACTTTACATCCGAAACTACTAACTTCAAACCTTTACTTGCTGTTTTGCTGTTGCAGCAGTAAGGAGAGAGCAAAAGATTGCAGCAGAGAATTCGAACATTAAACTACAAAGCGTTATCCTCAATGGCTTTAAGCAGGATCTGGTCGGCTTTTATTATTCTCGCGGTAGTAGTTGCAGCAATCCGCATGATTGGTGGAGACAAGACAATCTTCAGCAGAATGGTTGTCGGTAAATCCTCAGACGCATATGATAGCACGTTTTACATCCGCATTGGCTCTCCACTTAATCAAAACCTCTCTGCGAATTACCCGGCGTTTTTGAAAGAATATGGTTACGTAAAAACGGACTCGATTGCAAAGGCTAGCGTTTTACTGGCAGACAACCTTCAACATGATTCAGTTTCAATTCTAAAGTCTTTATCTCCCGGGTTGAAGGTTTATACGTATCTCTCAATTCAATCAAAACTGCAACGAAAAACTGATGGAATTGTACAAACTGCGAAAATTGCTGTTATCGACATCATCATTCCTTTGATCGGTATCATGGCACTGTTTCTTGGCTTTTTAAGCATTGCAGAAAGAGCTGGCGGTGTGCGGGTTTTATCAAGAATGATTTACCCGTTTTTCTCAAGGCTGTTTCCGGAGATTCCAAAAGGCCACCCGGCAATAGGCCATATGATGATGAACTTTTCTGCCAACCTTCTTAACCTTGATAACGCAGCTACACCGTTTGGACTAAGGGCTATGGAAAGTCTGCAGGAACTGAACCCGCATAAAGCCATCGCATCAAACGCGCAGATCATGTTTCTTGCATTGCATGCGTCCGGTCTCACGCTAATTCCTGTAACTATTATTGCCTATCGCACTGGACTGGGAGCAAGAAATCCTACTGACATCTTTATTCCATGCATGATAGCAACGTTTGCAGCAACGATAGCAGCTATGTTCATTGTGTCCCTTAAACAAAAAATCAATGTTTTTCAGCCGGTGATATTGGCATGGATAGGAGGTATTTCTGCATTGATTGCACTGCTCGTGATTTATGTGACCAGATTAGACGCCAGGGGTGCAGAAATGTTTTCTAACGTTCTGAGCAATGGAATCATTGTGACGTTGTTTTTTGTAATTGTGCTTGGAGCAATCTACAAGAAAATTGATGTATTTGACGCATTTGTGGATGGTGCAAAGGGTGGCTTTGAAACCGCCGTACGTATCATTCCATACATCGTGGGGATGCTGATTGCTATAAGCATGCTGCGCACCAGCGGTACGTTTGACCTGATCATCAACGGAGTAAAGTCGGTGTTTGCAGCAATGGGTACAGACACACGTTTTGTTGATGGCTTACCCACCGCATTAATTAAGCCGCTGAGCGGCAGCGCAGCCAGGGGTATGATGCTCGATACTATGAGAACATATGGAGCTGATTCTTTTGCGGGGCGACTCGCGTCGATTCTTCAAGGCACGTCCGACACTACTTTTTACGTAGTTGCAGTATACTTTGGGTCAGTGGCAATCAAGAACACGAAGTATGCGATAGGAGCCATGTTGCTTGCAGATCTTGTGGGCATCATTACCTCCATCACTTTGGCTTACCTGTTTTTTGGAGCTTCTTAATCTGCATTAGAAAGTGAATCTGGCAGTAACACCTGCTGCAGCCGGTTCAAAAAATACTTTCTCTACCAGGTTTAACTCAGGCTTCCAGTCTATAGATAAATTGATTGGGATTTCTGGTACTTTAAAGTCGAGGCCGAGTGCCCCTTGCGCCCCAAAATTTTTTCCTTCGGAGAAACCGGCATAAGCTCCGGCTCCCCAGAACCAGGTGAGGCTGGTGGATGGGAACGAATGGTGCTTCTCTACCAGCACACCAACAGCATATGGCTTTACGAATGAAACTAGCGCTTCTACAGCTGTGGTCTCTCTGAAAAAATGTTTGAAACTTATAGAATGATTTACAACGGCATCTCGGCTGCTGAAGCGAACGCCAAGTGCAGTTTTGTAACCTTGCGCATTGGCACCAGAATAGATAAGCAGCAATAATACAATTGATAGGAAGCTAAGTTTTTTCATGACCAGTTTTTTCAATAACGGAGCTGTTTCAATCAAATTGTTAGCAACACCACATCTTCGTATGCAATTTTTTAGCAAGCTATAAACTAAGTGCAGTCTTTTCCTCCATTTGAAAGTGGGTGTTCTTTAAGGATTTTGCTTCTTTGATGTGCGTGATGTATGAAATTTCTCAAAGTGTATCGTGTGAAGCTGGCAGATTAGCAGCCAGGGAACTGCACTCGAAACATCTGCTTGCAAAATGAATTTCACTCAAAAAGCTCGTGCTTGCTCTTTGGCCTTCGGGCTTCCAGCCATT
>DASQNW010000550.1:0-21155 GCA_035644775.1 Chitinophagaceae bacterium
CCCGTGCCTGTACGATCACTCTTTTGAGTTCCGTTTTTCAGTATATGTTGGAGAAGATCGAGATATTGTTGCATGAAGACGGGTTTATTAAAAACTGCAAGCATGAAAATTATAAAGAACAGAACGCCTGACCAAAAACGAAACCCGTTCTTCGCGGTCACTTGTCTCAGCTGGTGAAAATTTGTTAATATTAAATGAGCGAACTCTAACTTTCTCTTCTGCGTTGTAATTCTTTTTCAATCAGCGCCAATTCCCTTCCTGTTTGACCTTTAACAGAAGTATTTTCCTGGGCTCTTCTCATAAGGTAAGGGATCACGTCCTTTATTGGACCAAAGGGCAGGTATTTACTTACATTGCAACCAGCTCTAGCAAGGTTATAAGTGATGTTATCACTCATCCCATAAAGCTGACTGAAATGGAAATGCGGGTGATTTAATGGAAGCCCTTTTTGATCCATCAGCTGCACAGCAAATAGATTACTCTGCTCATTATGCGTAGCAACGATTGCAGCTATCCGGTCTGCGTATTCAACGCAGTATCGCACAGCACTATTAAAGTCGGCATCAGTGGCAGATTTGCTTTCTTGTATAGGAGATTCGTAGTTTTTTTCCGTTGCCCGGGCTCTTTCTTTTTCCATGTATGCGCCGCGTACCAGCTTTACTCCGAGCAGGAAATCACGATCACGGGCAGCTCTGTGCATTTTCTTCAAAAAATCTAATCTATCGTGGCGGTACAGTTGGACAGTATTGTACAATACCAACCTGGTTTTGTTGAATTCATCCATCACCAGCATCGTCAACGCATCCACAGGATCCTGAACCCAACTTTCTTCAGCGTCTACAAGAACTCCCACATTTTTCTTATACGCTACCTCGCAGATGTTTCGCATGCGGTTGTACACTCGTTTCCATTCTTCCACTTCGTCACTCGATAATGTATCCAAAGCTGCCTGAAATCGTTTCACCAGCGAATCTGCATTGGAAGCATGCATCCGGGCATCAATTTCCTCCAACAAACTAAAACGTGCAAAGCCAGTGACCTTGATGCTCATGTAAGGGATGGTTGGCTGAGAAGATGCATATTCAATTACTTTGATAAATTCGTCACGGGCATGATCAAATGCAACTTCACCTGTTTTTCCTTCGGCGCCATAGTCCAGAATTACCTGCACGTTTGATGCGGAGAGCTTTTGTGCTATAGCGGCTGTTTCACTAAGCGTTTCACCGCCTACAAATTGTTTGAAAATAGTTTTTTTGACTAAAGAGTGTACCGGTAGCCCCGCACCAATCATCCACGGAGTAATTCCGGTTCCTATTCTTACCAGCCAGGGATAGCTCATAAGAGAAAAGAGACGGTAAGCCTCTTTCAGTTCGCTTGTTGTTTTGTGTGAAAAAGCAACTTCCGTGTTATCAAAAGAAATCGTAGGTAAATCCATACAAAGCAGGCGCAAAGCTAAGGGTCTGATCAATGAAATGCTTGATCGTGGCAAACAGAAAAGCTCGAAACTTTGTTGGGATATCGCGTAGAAGGTTACCTATTGATTATCTCAGCGCTTTCTTAGCTTTGGCAAATGCAACCAAAAATTCCTAAGGATAGTTTTATTAACATGACTGAGATTGTGCTGCCGAACGATACGAATGTGTTTGGCAATCTAATGGGCGGAAGACTTATGTACTGGATGGACATAGCAGCGGCGATTTCCGCGCAGAAGCATTGCAACGCTCCTGTGGTCACAGCTTCAGTCGATAACATCTCTTTTGAAAACCCAATAAAATTGGGAAATACTGTTCATATAGAAGCTAAGATAACACGGGCCTTTAACACGTCCATGGAAATACATCTCGATGTTTGGGGTGAAGATCTCACGCAACAGTTCCGCTACAAAAGCAATGAGGCTTATTACACCTTTGTAGCACTCGACCCTAACAGAAAACCTCGACCTGTGCCGCCACTGCAGCCTGAAACAGAAGAAGAAAAGAAACTGTATGAAGGCGCATTACGCCGAAGACAGGTGCGACTGATATTAGGTGGAAAAATGAAGCCGGACGACGCTGTCGAGTTGAAAGCATTGTTCTTCAAGGACGAAGAATAAAGTGAGGCAAAGAACATTTGACATTTTCAATATTCACTTACGTCTGGTACAATTTGGAAACGCACCACACAATAATCCACGGTGACTCACGGCAGATGAACCTTGTTTCAGATGAATCTGTTCACCTGGTGGTGACTTCGCCACCTTATTGGCAGTTAAAGGACTATGGCTCTTCTGACCAGATAGGCTTTAATGATTGCTACGAGAGTTATATCAACCACCTTAACCTGGTTTGGCAGGAGTGTTTTCGAGTACTGCACAACGGATGCAGATTATGTGTAAATATCGGAGACCAGTTTGCTCGCGCGGTTTACTACGGCCGCTACAAAGTGATCCCCATACGAGAGGAGATCATTAAGTTTTGTGAGATCATCGGCTTCGATTACATGGGAGCAATAATATGGCAGAAGAAAACTAACTCCCACTCTACAGGTGGTGGAATACAAATGGGCTCCTACCCTTACCCTCGTAACGGTGTTTTAAAAATAGACTACGAGTTTATACTTCTTTTGAAAAAGACTGGAAACGGACCAAAACCAACACGCGAACAAAAGGAACTTTCCAGGTTATCCAATGAGGAATGGAATTCTTTTTTTAGTGGCCACTGGAACTTCGCTGGTGCAAAACAAAACAGCCATATAGCCATGTTTCCTGATGAGCTTCCATTGAGGTTGATTAAAATGTTTTCGTTTGTCGGTGAAACGGTGCTGGACCCTTTTGCGGGGAGCGGAACTACAACTGTAGCCGCACAGAAACTCCAGAGAAACTCCGTAGGATATGAAATCAACAACGACTTCATCAGCATCATCAAAGAAAAAACTCAAAGCAGCAACGTAGCTGAAACTGTTTTAAAATTTGAAACAGATATGCCTGTTAGCGGGTTTGAAGAAAGTATAAATAAGCTGCCGTACATCTTTAAAGATCCTCACCATCTTAACAACAAGTTGGATCCAAAACAACAAACCTTCGGATCCCGGATTGACACGTCTGGGCCAATTTCACGAGAAGAACTATTCACTGTAAAGGAGGTTATCTCACCCGAGACATTCAGGTTAAATGATGGAAAAGAGATCCGGTTGATTGGCATCAAGGTGTCGACAGCTGAAAAACAAAAAGCAATCAGCTTTCTGCAAAACAAGCTAAAAGGAAAAAAAGTATACTTGAAATTAGACGATAAGCTTCCGTCGGCGGACCAGGTAACATCTTGTTATTTATATCTTCAAAACAGAACTTTCATCAATGCTCATCTGATAAAGCACGGCCTCGCAACTGTTGATGAAGATTGCGATTTCAGGTACAAAAAAAAGTTTGTTGCACTTTCGAATATGGTGAGGCGATCGGCTGAGTAAGTGCTAAAAACATGTTGTGCATCACCCTAAACGTATGATATGACTGCTTATGTGATCGTTGAAATAGCCATTCAAAATCATGAAGTATACGAAGATTACAAAAAGTTAACTCCAAGGTCTGTAGCAGCATATGGGGGCAAGTTCATAGCTCGTGGAGGAAGCACGGTGGCATTAGAAGGTGATTGGAATCCAGAGCGCATTGTAATCCTCCAATTCCCAAGCACAGAGAAAGCAAAGGAGTGGTGGCATTCGCAGGAGTATGCAGAGGCCAAAGCACTTCGACAAAAATCCGCAACTACTAAAATGCTTTTGATAGAAGGCTGTGGCAGTTGATGTGACAGGCACGTAGTTGAGACGGTGCTACCTAAATAGATAAAACTATTTTATATTGAGGCATCTTTATGAAAAGCTCTTCCAGCCTACTGCTTCTATTACTCTGCATATTCTTTTGTGTTTCGGCACAAGCGCAAAAAAAATCTGCTCTTATTTCTGGGAAAGTAGTGGGTGAAAATGAGCTTCCGCTCGCCGGCGTAACGATTGTTGTTCTTGGACAGCAACGCGGCATCTCTACTAACGATTCAGGCTTATTTGAGCTAAAGGTGATGCCAGACAAAGCATTTGGATTGGTCTTTTCCTATTCAGGTTACAAAACGGTGCAACAGAATTTCCTATTGAATGAAGGAGAGCATGAGACGGTGACCGTATCAATGGAACCAGGAGCAACTACTTTGAGCGAAGTGGTCATTACAGATCAAAGGGAAAGAAGGGAAGTAGGACTAATCAAGCCAAACCCAAAATCCGTCATCAATCTTCCTTCACCTGTAACTGGGGTTGAAAGCCTTATTAAAATACTAGTGGGTTCTAATAATGAACTTACGTCGCAATACAATGTGCGGGGAGGAAGCTTTGATGAAAACCTAATTTATGTAAATGACTTTGAGATTTTCAGGCCTTACCTGGTACGAAGTGGACAGCAGGAAGGACTCAGTTTCATTAATCCAGAGCTGGTGCGTAATATTAATTTTTACAATGGCGGCTTTCAAGCCCGCTATGGAGATAAAATGAGTAGTGTACTGGACATCCAGTACAACAAACCAAGAGCATTTGGAGGTTCTGCTTATGTCAGCATTCTGGAACAAGGTGCCCACATTGAAGGCACAGATCCGAAAAAACGATTTTCATATTTAGCAGGCTTTCGCAACAGGAGCAACAAAAATCTATTAAGCAGCCAGGAGACACAAGGAAATTACGTGCCTTCATCAGCAGATGTACAGGCGCTGCTTACGTATCAGCTGAGTTCAAAATGGCAGACAGAACTACTCGCAAACTTCTCGCGGACACGCTTTACACTAATACCGGAATTCAGCAAACTCACATCTTCTGTATTCTCCCCTTTCTTCACCGAAAATCTTGGTGTTGATATTTATTTTGACGGAAGAGAGAAGGATGAATATTTTACAGGAATGGTTGGTGCATCTACAACATACCAACCACGAAAAAACCTGCGGCTAAAGTGGCTAGCTTCACGCTTCGAAAATGATGAACGTGAAAATATAGATATCGCCGGCGCCTATTTATTCGGTGACAGAGACTTTGATAAATCCACGGCTAGTTTTGGCCTGATTGTAAACCCTTTGGGTGCAGGCGTATTTCAAAATTATGCACGCAATTCGCTGAACATTGTCAATTACAATCTTTCCCATAAGGGCAGCCTTGAAAAAGGAAAAAATGTAGTGCAGTGGGGAATTGGTTATGATCAAACCTCCATTATTGACAAATTGAATGAGTGGGAATACCAGGACTCTGCCGGGTACTCATTGCCTTACAATCCTGACATACTGCAGTTGAACAAAGTGGTTCGTTCTTCTGCCAACTTATCCATCAATAAGTTTTCAGGATACCTGCAGAACAATCTACTTGTGCAAGACAGTGGCAAGGCTATCACCTTACAAGCGGGTATGCGATTCAATTATAACGATCTCAACAATGAACTACTTCTCGCACCTCGCTTAAGTACCTCATGGCAGCCTCGGTGGCAGAGGGATATCATTTTCAAAGCTGCTGCAGGCGCATACCACCAGCCCCCTTTCTACCGCGAAATGAGGCAGTACAACGGCAGTTTGAATACACAGGTAAAGGCGCAGCGGAGCTGGCAGGCAGTTGCCGGATTCGACTATAATATTGCAGGTGTTCGTAGGCCATTGCGATTAACTGCGGAAGCGTACTACAAATACATGACGAACGTGGTACCGTACGACATTGATAATGTGAGGATCCGTTACTTCGGCAACAACAGTGCTAAAGCTTATGCAGCCGGCCTTGAAGTACGACTATTTGGTGAAGTGGTAAAAGATGCTGAAAGCTGGATCAGTGTTGGACTAATGCGCACAAGAGAGGATTTGGAGAATGATTTTTTTAAGGTATATACTCTCGACTCGTTGAGAAAACCTATCGATAGTGCTAACGTGGAAGGTGGATGGCTGAGAAGGCCTACCGACAGGCTGATCACATTTGGAATGTTCTTCCAGGATTATCTATCAACAAACAAGAATTTCAAAGTATACCTGAGTACGTTGTATGGCAGTAACCTGCCCTTTAATATTCCAGGAAGCGTTCGCTATCGTAACGCACTGACTATACCTGCGTACTTGCGTGTTGACCTTGGATTAAGTGCATTGCTTTTGGATTCAGACAGGACAAGCCGACGAAGCCGCAGCCCCTTCAGGGAGTTCGAAAACATTTGGGCAACACTGGAAATTTTCAATCTTGTGGATAGGCCCAACACAATTTCTTACCTGCTGATAAAGGACTTTGCAAACAACACCTTTACTATGCCGAACCGGCTCACGCCCCGACTGCTCAACCTCAAGATCATAGCAAGGTGGTAGACCGATAGCTCCAAAAATTATCCTGCCATTGCTCCTCATATTCATTACCTGTGCGCAGTTGCTCTTCTATTGAGCGAAGTTGGTCGGACGTGGCAATCTGCTCGATCAATTGGAAAAGCTCCCGCTCTTCGAAGCGAATGTGGTACTCGACCACGTCCGCAAGACGCGCCAAATGTTTGTTCGACAGGTAGTCTTCCAGGCTTGCAATTTTCACTCTGATCGCCTCATGTTCATCAAACATCTTTTGCATCATGGGATGCTCGTTGCTCAAGATGCTTGTAAGCATTGCTTCTTCCTGCTGCATGTGCTTCTCTAAATGCTTTTTGCAGAACCATTGGCAATAAGCAGCAATCCTGCGTGGCGACACCAGGTTGCGAATACCTTGTCTTATTTTCCAAACGAACAACAGTCCTTCGTGATGTTCACGCGAAAATGCAGATAGTTCTCTGCTTCGTTTTAGGGGTGTTCTGTATTGTATCATACCACAAAACTATTTAAGTAAGCAGGCTGAATACAATGACTAAAGTCGTTAGCTAAGCAGATTTTTATCAGCTGTCCTAATAACTCGTCTGCTGGCTAATAGAGAAAATGAATACGCTGTGTGAGGTTGTTTTTCAACAAATTAGAAAGACGTGGGTACATCAGCGACTTGCTATAATAGGCACCATTCTTGGAAAATGTTTCTAAACGTGTGTGATTATGGAAGTTACAGCAGCGGTATTACATGAGGGGGCGCTGGCCCATTACGAAGTTGAAATTGGTAGAGACGGCACTTGCCTGGCTCGCCTTTCAGACTATAATACAAGAACCGGTAAAACTCCACCCAGACAAATTGTGTTAAGGAAGGAAGGCAGGCATTGGGTTGGAGACGGCGTAGACAGAGACCTTTCGGATGATCTTGGTTACGCAATAGAGATTAAAGCCAAGCCATTGCTGGAATCGACAAGAAACAGAATGGGCACTCACCCCGCAGGATAAATGCCCAAAAGATAGTTGTTGCGTATGTTTCAGCTGTTTAACAGCTTGGAATGCTTAACGTAGCGCTCAGTTGGATGATAGATAAATAGAGCAGTGCCATCTTTTATCATCTTAATAATTTTAGTTGATTCTTCCACTGGAACTGCCGGACATCCCTGGCTGCGGCCCATGTAGCCAGAATTTACTCGTGCGGCGTTTACGTATTCTGCACCGTGCACTACAATAGCTCTGCTTTCAGCTCTATCATTGAAACCTGCCTCCAAACCTGCAAGTTTCAAAGACAACCCATGCTTCCCAAAATAGGTGTTCTTAGTTACATAAAAACCAAGGCTGCTCTGCTCAGACTCGGGAATATTGGAGAAGCGCTCAGCTTTGTCTACTCCAGAATTCTTTCCGTGTGAAACGAAGGTATGAACTACCACCTGATGGTGTTCCATATCCAACAGATAAAGGCGTTTTCTTCTTGAAGACTGACCAAGGTCCACTATGGTAAGGTATTGCTGGTTTTTGATAACACCTGAGCTCAACAGTTTCTCGTAACCCCTTACTGCTGCCTCAAACACTTCCTGCTGTAACCCTCTACTTTCAAGTTCCATTTGAGAATATAAAGCAGCCGCGGAAGAAAGCTCTGCGTTTGCGTCGTTGGCATCAACATTGGCTGAAAGTACCAGAGGTGCTGTAGTTGCTCTTGTGGTTGAATTACTGAAAGATGTTAAAACAAGAAAAAAAGAAAGGTAGAATAAACGAGATAAAATTGTTTTCTGCATTGCTGGCGTTTTTCGTTTGGAGTGGAGTGCAAATGTCCGCAATATTCAGCTCTTAGCCAAGCAAAACGACGCATTTAAGGGTTTCCTTAAGAGTTTATTAGGTATTTTATTGCGCTTAGACAGCATCTTTCGGAACAGGAGCTTCCGAAGGTAAATAATGCTCCCTTGGCTTTACCGGAGTAGTAGGAGTTTTGTTAAGACGCATCTGCAGGACATCTACGAGCAGCGCAAATGCCATGGAGAAATAAATGTACCCCTTTGGTATATGAAATTCCAGTCCTTCGGCAATAAGCGATACGCCTATCAGGAGCAGAAAGCTCAGCGCCAGCATCTTGAAAGCGGGGTGCTTATTGATGAACTTACTTATTGGCTCGGCTGCAAATAACATGATGCCTACGGTTACAACCACCGCTGTATACATCACCCAAAGTTCTTCTACCATACCTACAGCAGTGATAATAGAATCAACAGAAAACACAAGGTCAAGAATCAGTATTTGAATAATTACGTTTTTGAAGCTATTCGCTTTTAAATTTTTAGAGGTATCTCCCTGCTCTCCCTCCATCTTATGATGAATTTCTGTAGCACTTTTATAGATAAGAAATAGGCCGCCCAGGATCAGGATCAGATCCTTGCCCGAAATTCCCATGGAGAAAACAGTAAACAAGTTGCCCTGGAGACGCAAGATCAGTGAAATAAGCGCCAGCAACCCCAAACGCATAAACATGGCGAGGATAAGACCAAGCCTTCTGGCTTTTTTCTGCTGATGCTGCGGCAACCGCGCAGCTATTATTGAAATGAAAATAACATTATCCAGCCCTAAAACTACTTCTAGAAGAATCAAAGTAAGTAACGCGATAATCGACTCCATAGATTTAAAAACAAGAAGCTATGCAATTCTGCTGCCTCTCTTTGTTGGCAAAGATAAATGGTAGCATAAAAAGTACACTCGGCAGGTTTCTCCCAAAACCACAGGTATGAAACTCAGGTATTTTATCTTCGTTCAGTTTAAAGGATATTCTTAAGGCGTTTATTACGTACCCCCTGCACTTTGCCGAAGGGGTATTTATGTCTGTTTGGCCAAGAAAAGATGAGGTTGGCACGGTTCTTTTACTCCTTTTTGTATACTCTATAACTTATACAGAAGCTCTGCCTTGCTCTTAGTAGACCGCGGAGCTTTTTTGTTGCTCAAAGATGAGCAAGCTGCGGAAATCTGCAAATCTCAGAGCAGATATTGGGGAATTTTAGAACCAAACGCTTCAGCTGTAATGTTGCCTGTAACATGTATTAAAAAGATATAATTAACTCACTTATAAATAACATAGCAGGATGGTAGCATACATAATAACAAGGACTCCAAAATTAAAAGCTATTCAGCCTTACCTGTCATTAAACCGCACCCAGGCTACGTTCATCATTGAATAGTAAAAGCTTTCGTTGCGAAATACAAAATAAAGGTCGTGCGTTCCAGTAACGGCCTTTACCGGCACAGTAACTTCCTTCCACTCCTTGAACCATTCATCAAAGTTTTTGCTCAGTCGCAGGTTCATGGTGCTTACAATAGGTCCATCAGGTGAAGCTATCCGTAGCTCCGCCCTTCCGCCACCTCCCTCTGATATCCGCCAGGTAAGGCTTTTCACTCCTTCCATATTGATCCCTTTGAGCTGAACATACCCGCCATCATTTACATTAGTTAGCTGCTTATCTTCTTTTTTTACATCCCGAACTTCTTCAAACTCCCATGGATATACGGTTGGTGACCGCAACTGGAAAGAAGTTGTGCCAACGGCAGGAGAAAGGCCTTTAACTCCTTTGTCTTTGTATGAGGCTACAAATACGTACCGTCCCCCTTCTTTTTCGCTCCCGTCAGACGGTCGCCAGGTACCGTGCTGCTGCAATACCTTGCCACCTCTTTGCTCAGTAGAAAGCGACAACACATAAGCTACCATTTTTCGTGCGTCGTCTTCTGAAAGCCCCGGATGGGGCGGCATAGCCCTGTTGCCCCATACGCCGCTGCCACCACGGATCATTTTTTGAACGAGCTTTTGGTAATCACCCGTGTCTTTGCTGTATCGGGATGCTACCTGCCTGTACGCCGGACCAATTAATTGTTTGGCAGGAGTATGGCAGGATTTGCAATCGTTTTGAAGTATCAATTTTTTTCCCTCCAGGGCTGATTTACCAACTACCTTATTTTCATCAAGCACTTCACCAGGCTTTAAATAATAAGTTTTTAGGGCTGCTTTGGACATGCCGTTCTTTATCAAAGTACTGTCTTCCTTGTCGTCTACTACTACCTTGTAATCAAATCCTGTCCAGTAAAAAGAACTGTTGTTGGCTCGCTCTACCTGCACAACCGGAATGTGATTGCCCGCTGTAATCTGCAATCTCGTACTCGTTTTCAGGCCTCGGTTATCCTGCACCTGTAATTGCACCTGATACGTTCCGGGCTTTTTAAAAAAATAATCAGCATCTCTCGTTGTTACGGTACTTCCATCGGGGAACCTCCACTGGTACTGAAGTTTATCCTCCTTGTCAAGATCGTAGGAGTGATTGGTAAATTGAACTTTTAAGGGCAAACCGCCCGACATCTTATCCGCTTCTGCCCTCGCTACAGGTGCCCGGTTACCGCTATTAAATATAATTTTACTTAACCTTGAGTCTTTGCTTTCCTGCTCCCCCATGCCGTACTCCAACAAATACAAAGCTCCATCTGGACCGAAGGCCATATCAATGGGTTTTTCGAAATGCGTTGCAGAAAGAAATGGCCGCACCTCTTCCACTTTACCTTCTTTAATTCGCGCCGCCATGATCCAGTTGCGGCACCAGTCACCAAAGAAAAACGCATCATCATAATAAGAGGGGAATGCATTTTTTCCGGCAATCTGCTTGTACTGGTAAAACGCACCGGCAATAATGGTCCGGGCTCCAAAACCTAAAGCAGGAAACTCTTTGCTTTGGGTATATGCATACCACAGTATTGGTGTTTGTGCCGGTGGCAATTGCCGCAGTCCTGTATTATTAGGTGAATTGTTTTCGAGTGCATTTGTCGCAGGCGTAAACAATGTACCATCGCCGCGACGCTGCGGGTATACTTTATCAGCAATGCAATAAGGCCAGCCGAAAAATCCGGAACGGGTTGCATAATTCAATTCATCAAATCCTTTCGAGCCTTTTTCGACATCATCTTCAGAGGCATCGGGGCCTACTTCTCCCCATATCAGACTTCCATTAACAGGATGCGTAGTAACGCGGTATGGATTGCGGCAACCCATGATATAGATTTCGGGTCTGCCGGCTGCCGTATCGTTGGCAAACAAGTTATCAGGTGGAATTGCATAGCTGCCGTCTTCGTTTGGATGAATGCGCAGGATCTTTCCGCGCAAATCCTTTGAGTTAGCCGCGGTCCTTTGTGCATCATTATAAGCATTATCTGCCTTGTTGCTTATAGCTGCATAAAAGGTAAATGGCGTGTTATCGCCAGTGGCAATGTATAGGTTGCCTTTATCGTCAAAATGAAGAGAGCCAGCAGAATGATCTGCCCACTTATTAAGGGAAAACTGCAACAGCACTTTTTCCGAAGCTTTGCCCAGCACACCAGTCTGAATCGTAAAACGGGACAGGGTTTGCAACAGTAGGTTTTTGTTTTCAGGATGCTCCCTGCTGTACAAAAGATAAATCCAACCATTCTGGCTGAACCTGGGATCCAGTGTTAATCCAATCAGGCCGTTTTCTGCTACCATAACAGTGGGCACACTACCAGCTGTCTTTGTCTTTCCGCTGACAGGATCATATATTTTTACCGTACCGCTCCTTTCTGCAAAATAGACTTGGCCACTGACACTTACCGCCAGTTCTGTAGGATTCGATACATCTGATGAAAGCACCTTTTTTTCAAAGCGGTTTTCATCTGGTGCTTCTGTAACTGCAATAGATTTATTGTTATGGTAGATGGAGAATGTCAGAAGCAAGGCAGAAGCAAACCCGTAGATCAGTTGCATGAGGCTTTATATATACTTTAATGTAAACGGCACCAGAACGGACACCTGAAAAATAAAAAAGACCATAATAATTGAAAAACAATTAATACAGTCTTCATCAAAAGTGCCCCGGAACGGACTTGAACCGTTACGACCGTTGCGGGTCACAGGATTTTAAGTCCTGCGTGTCTACCAATTTCACCACCAGGGCTACAAAAAAAATCCCGCGAAGCGGGAACTTTTGAGCGGAAGACCGGGCTCGAACCGGCCACCCCGACCTTGGCAAGGTCGTGCTCTACCAAATGAGCTACTTCCGCTTGAAAAGAACTTTCGGGCTGCAAAAATACGGATTGCCACTCTTGCAGCAAAAAATCACCACTATTTATATTTAGGTGTATACAGTGTGCTCTCCGGAGTAATAACATCCGGTTTACCTGGATACCGGTGCTGGTATAAACGGTAACAGCTCCCCAGCATAAAAACCACCAAACAAAATACAGATAAATAAAAAAGAAAAGCCGATGAAGACACCCAATCGTGTGTGAAGTCGCGGTCTTGAACTTTCTCCAACTCCTCTTTATATTCGTCTTGATAATCCATAAAGCTTTATTGTGGTGCAAAAATAATGGATGAATTAGAAAATGGAATAAATTGTCAGTATTCTTCGTCCAAGACAATTGCTGCAAATGTCTTCTTCCCTTTAACAAAATGCTCGTATGCGATATTGCCTTTAAACTGACCTGGTAAACGAGCCGCGGCTTCGTGCAACTTCTCCTTCTTCCTCTTCAGCAGCAGCCAAAGCAAGAAAGCGGCATGAGCCCTGATAATGGCTACAAAATATCCAGCATCTCCCGACAACAAACCTTTCAGTGCCGAAATATTATCCAGCAGCATTCGGAAAGGTATCTTCCACCATCGCTGCGACGAGGGTAGATTTTTGGCCAACATGATCTGGTTATTTCGAAAGTTCAGAAAAGTTTTTTTTGAATTTCCCCTCGGCAAGGTACCACCACCCACGTGGTAAACCACTGACTGAGGACAACAGAAGATCTTGTAACCGACCCGCTGCATACGCCAGCACAAATCAATTTCCTCCTGATGTGCGAAGAAAAACTCATCGAAGCCCCTCATCTGGTGAAATACGTTGCTGCGGATCACCAACGCTGCGCCACTGGCCCAAAATACCTGCCTTACTGTGTCGTATTGCCCCTTGTCTTCTTCACAAATGTCGAAGATCCTGCCACGGGCAAAAGGATAGCCAAAACCGTCGATCCAACCTCCTGCTCCACCGGCGTACTCAAAAAGATGCTTGTTAGCGTAAGACATGATTTTGGGCTGGCAGGCTGCATGATCACTATCCTGTTCCAGCAGGTTGATTAGAGGGTTCAGCCACTGCGTCTCTACTTCAACATCCGAGTTGAGCAACACATAATAATCTGCTTCAACCTCCTTCAAGGCCTCGTTGTAGCCCTTTGAAAAGCCAAAATTCTTCCTCAGTTGTATCAACTCAATGGAGGGATAGTGTTGCTGAAGAAAAGCGACAGAGCTGTCTGATGATGCATTGTCTGCCACGACTATCCTTAGGTTTTCATATTGAGTACCGAGCACAGAAGGAAGAAACTGTTGCAAGTAATGGCGCCCGTTCCAATTCAAGATTACAATAGCTACCGAAGGAGAAGATGCCAACGAAAAATTTTTTCAAAAATAAGTGAAGCGCACGAACCGCTGCTAAGAAGTGATCGTTAGTCTTTGCTGCTTATTTTCGCTCATGCTTCCTCAATTGCTGAACTGGCGTACGCTGCTTGCATTTATTGCTATATTAATTGTCAGCGGAACCATCTGGTATTCTTCATACCTCGCCAACAAAATTGAAAAGGAAGAAAAACAAAAAGTGGAAGAATGGGTGGAAGCCAGCAATGCATTGCTCAATCCAAATTCAACAGATACAAGGCTGCCTTTTAAAATACTTCAAGGGAACGATGATATTCCTATAATCGTCACCAACCAAAACGATAGCATCCTTGATTACAAAAATGTGGACACCAACAAAGTAAAAGCAGATAACAATTACCTTAATAAAACACTCATTCGCTTTAAGTCGCAGAATGCGCCAATCGTGTGGATTGACCCGTTGGATTCAGCCCAACTAAACAGATATTATTATGGCCATAGCCGCCTGCTTCGCGAAGTGCGGTATTACCCATTAGTCCAATTGCTGATTGTGGGATTGTTTATAGTGGTTACATTATTTGCCCTGCAGACAAATTACAGGTCAGTACAAAATCAGGTATGGGCTGGAATGGCAAAAGAGACAGCTCACCAGCTTGGAACACCTGTGTCTTCACTGGAAGGCTGGCTAGAAATTTTGCGGGACAACGAACAGAACGAAAAATTCATTCCAGAGCTTGAGAAAGACGTGAATCGGCTGCGGCTGGTCTCAGACCGGTTCGGAAAAATTGGAAGTACGCCCCAGCTCGAGAGCAGGAATGTTGTTGAGCAAGTTGGAAGTGTAGTAGAGTATGTGCGTAAACGTGCTCCCGGAAGCATCCAGTTTAACATTGACGCACATGGCGCATTGGATATACAAGCAAAAATTTCCGGACCGCTTTTCGACTGGGTGATAGAGAATCTCTTGAAGAACGCGTTGGACGCTATGGAAGGAAAAGGGTCTATCAATGTAAGTATAGTAGAAAGATCAAACCAGATCGTAATTGATGTTTCTGATACGGGTAAAGGTATAAGTGCACAAAACATAACGAGAGTTTTCAAGCCAGGCTTTACAACCAAAAAGCGCGGATGGGGACTGGGCCTAAGTTTATCCAAACGCATTATTGAACAATATCACAAGGGTACTATACAGGTAAAACATTCGGAGCCGGGTAAGGGAACAACTTTTCGCATCGTTTTGAAAAAATAAAATATTTTTGCTGCCCCTGATCCAGTTGGTAGATGACAGCGTGAGGCCCAGGTGTTGAAATTGGTAGACAAGCCACCTTGAGGTGGTGGTGCTCGAAAGGGCGTGCTGGTTCGAATCCAGTCCTGGGCACTGCAGCCTTGTATGTCATAGATGTACAAGGCTTTTTTAATTCTATTCCCGACCTCTTGTGCTGCGGCATTCGAATAGCGATCTACGCAGATGGTGGTCCTTTTATCACACCGTTGTGGACGAAGATCAACTGTTTTGGACGCTTTTCGGAAAAATGCGAATGATCTACGAGTAACGCGAAACTATCTTTTTGATCAGTACGATCTGCCCTAGATGATAGTAGCTGTGTTCAATCATGCCGTCAATGTTTCGCTGATAACTGCCATACTTTTCGTCAACAAACACTTCCTTCAATTTTTCTTCAGGCATTTGTTCGATCAATGACGCAAACTGTTCTGCATCATTCCAAAATTTTGTCAGGAAGTTTTCCCATTCCACTTGGGATTTTAAAGGCGGGAAGTCGAAGCTGTACTTATCTTTTATGTCAAGAGTTCCACCTTTGAAGACCGTTGTTATTCCGGCTATATAATAGTGAATATGTTGGGCAAGGATAGCAATCGTATTCAATGAGTCAAATTTGGCTGTTGCTATTTTCCAATCTAAGCCAGACAATTGGTCTTTGTAATTGGTGTTTGCTACCCAGGTGCCATTGAAAATGACCTCCCGAAACCGTTTTGCTATCTCAAGATTGCTTTTCATATTTTTTTGACTTTGTTTCAAATTTGAATATGCAAAATATTTGAGGTTGAATAGAGTACAAAAAGCGATTCAAATGCTTGGGAATAATCCAGGGAGGTGAAGCATTAAGGCTATGACACAACTTTGTCCGGCTAAGAGTTTAAGCTGTTTTGTTTACCGCCCCTGCCTTTGCTTCCGCACCATGACAGATATATCTTACTTCTTCGCTATTTTAGGCTGGTTTACCAATCAACAGCTGTCATCATGAAATACTTCTTTCTATGCTTGTTCACACTTCAGTTTTATTGCTCTTTTGCTGCCGACGAACTGGTACTTTATCCTGCACCTCAGGGAGCCGAATCTGCCAACGATTTTGAAGTGTTGGTAAACGGTCAAAAGGTTTTTGTTTATAACACAAGACCTGCGGCATTTGCAAATTTTTCATTCTCCGGCAAAGTAGATGTACAGGTTATTTTCGGCGGGCAGATCTTCACTCATGACATACGTCCGAAAAGCAAAAATATAGCCGGTACGGTGTACCGCAATGAGGTTCGGTTCACGCTTACAAACCCTGCAAACCTCAGTGTAGAAATCAATAAAAATCTGAAGCGTCCACTGTTCATCTTTGCCAACCCGGTTGAAAAAAACGTGCCTCACAAAAATGCACCCGGGGTGCTATTTTTTGAAGCGGGTAAGATTCACGACACCGGGCTGGTGAATGTTCAAAGCAACCAAACTGTGTACATAGAAGGTGGCGCCATAGTGAGGGGTTCATTTATTGCACGGGGAAAAAACATAAAAATTATAGGCCGAGGAATATTAGACAACAGCCGCTATGATCGCGGCGAAGCAAGACCTATTGAAATCTATGAAAGCGAAAACGTTCTGCTGGAAGGTTTCATCATCACCGAGAGCAAGCATTGGACGTGTGGCTCCTATGCCTCGAAAAACGTTACTTACCGCAACATCAAAATTGTTTCGGATAATGATTGGGATGATGGCATTGACATCGTTGGCTCGCAAAAGATTGTGGTTGACAATTGCTTTATCCGTACAAAAGACGATTGCATTGCTATTAAGGCGGGCGTGGGTTACTTCACCAAGTTCAATAACAGCTTTGATGTAGATGATGTAGTAGTAAAAAACTCCGTTTTGTGGAATGGTGTGTGGGGGAACGGAATTGAGATTGGTTTTGAAACAAGAACAGACACTATCAAGAATGTAACCTTCATTAACTGCGACCTGATACATGTTGAAGGTCCGGAAGGTACTTTCACCATTCACAACGGTGACAGGGCCTACGTAAAAAATATTCGTTATGAAAACATCCGTGTAGAAGATTCGAGAGGATACCTGATCGATTTTAAAATTCTTGACTCACGGTATACAAAGGACAAGAAAAAGGGGTTTGTTGACCAGGTTTACTTCAAAGACATCTATGTTGAGGGTGAGGTTTTTCCAACCTCGCTTATAATGGGTTTCAACGAAGAACATAAGATTAACAATGTAACTATAGACAACTTTTTCATCCATAACAAAAAGGTGCTCAGCACATATACAGGATTGATTGCCGTGATCCATGCAGATAACCTGGTGTTCAAGTAAACGCTTGCTGCTCCGCAACCACAGTGGCTTTTGTTGATGGCACGCTGTTTTCATGCTTCAGGTATGAACCTTTTGTTTCCGATTGAGCCTTCATACCCGGAGGGATTCAGTTACGTCCAAAACTTTATTTCAGCTGAAGAAGAGGAATTGTTGTTAGAAGAAATCTCGCGAACAGAACTGCATCAGTTTCAATTTCAGGGGTACGAAGCTAAACGGAGAGTGGCGAGCTTTGGGTACGATTACAATTTCGAAAACGGTTCGTTGATCAAAGGCAGTATCATTCCACCAGCGTTTGCTCCGCTGATACAGAAGGTGTCGCAGAAAACTTCAATAACATCGGAGCGCTTTGCCGAACTTTTAGTGACAGAATATCCGCCGGGTGCGGTCATCAACTGGCACCGGGATGCTCCTCCTTTTGATGTAATTGCAGGTATATCGTTGCAGGCGGGCTGTATTTTTCGATTTCGGCCTTACGAAAAAGGGAAGCAGAGTAAAGTATCGGTGGTTAGCATTAATGTTGAAAGGAGATCGTTGTATGTAATGGAAGGGAAAGCAAGAACAGATTTTCAACACAGCATAGCGCCTGTAAAGAACCAGCGGTATTCCATTACCTTAAGAACCTTGAGAAGGCCAAATTAATCTTGCTGCCTGTACCTGCAAAAAAGGTATTTCAACCGCTATAGAAGGATCTAAAACCTTCAAACAAACGAGCAAGAAATTACGCAGAAAGTCTATGGAATCTGCAGCTACATGCATCTAATTATAAACACACGTGAGTAAATATCTTTTTGTATTGATTGCATTCTTCTTTGGCTGTAAAGACACACCACATGTGAGCACTTCTTATGTTGAGGCAAATGCCTCCACGGGTGTAGAACGAGCAGGTAAAACCCTAAGCTCCTGGCAACTGTTTCTAAAAAATCTACCACAAACCAGAGGGCCCATACTTGATTTTAATGGCAACCCTGTACCCGACCAGGCAAAGCATGTAGCAGTAATTGATTATGACGTAGGGAAAAGAGATCTGCAGCAATGTGCCGACGCGATCATGCGATTAAGGGCTGAATACTTGTTTGGTGAAAACAGGTCCGGCGAAATAGGTTTCCATTTCGTCAGCGGTGACTTCTATTCATGGAAAATGTACTGCAAAGGATTAAGGCCAACGCTAAAGTCAGGCAAGCTGGTGTTCACTCAATCAACTCCTTCAGACCAGGATCACAATTCATTGAGGCGGTATTTAGATTTAGTATACACGTATGCAAACACTGTCTCGCTTGCTAAAGAACTCAAAGCAACAAAAGAGCTGGCGATCGGCACTATCATTATTCAACCCGGCTTTCCTGGTCACACCTGTATCATTATTGATGAAAAGACAGATCTAAATGGGCGCAAACTCTTCAAGCTCGCTGAAGGATTTATGCCGGCACAATCTATTTATGTGTTAAGTAACCCAGACAACAAAAGCTCTCCCTGGTATGCACTTAATGGCGGTACTATTCGCACCGCCAGCTATACCTTTGATAATTACCAGCTACGCAGCTTTGAGTAGGGCATTAAGCATCTCCCATCATAAGACCTTCTATGCTGTGCGCCTGGAAGATGGGCTCCAAATCGTCTACTATTCTACATGTCAAATGCTGCTGCAAGCTCTCAGGCAAAGTATCCCAGAAAGTACGTGTAATCTGCAGATCGTGCCGCTCTGCGTTGTTGGCGCCTGGTGCGTCCACACCCAACACCAACGCCGGCCGTGGTTTATTGGAATAATTAGGAGTGCCCCTGTGAATGGTAAGTGCAGATCGGGCGGACACATCTCCCATCTTCGGCATTTTTCGTTGGGCTCTCTCTTCGTATCGCGGATAATATTCTTTTGGAGGAAACATTTCGTGCTGAAAGCCTGATGGGAAATCCCACTGTGTGCCTGGTGCAATTTCAAAAGGCCCCATGTCTTCTGTCACATCAATGGTGGTAAGATTGAATGCCAGAGAATTTAGCCTGCGTCCAACGAGGGTATCTTCCGGTGCTGGAAAATCTCTATGCCAGGGCTGGACCAATGCACCTGGGTTGGGGACGTCAAAACCTATTTCAACAATTTTATACATTGGCCCGAGTACTGCTTTACAAACGGCAACGATCCACGGGTGCGTTGCAAGTTCAACAAACCCATGAATGTCTTCCGGATGTATTTCTACGTAATGGCGTTTTGTACCTCGACCCACGGCTCCTCCAGGTCGCTTCAAAGCTTCTTCATAAAGCTTCAATACATCTTCGTGTAGCTGTTGTACCCAGTCGCGGCTGAAAGCACCTTTTTTTGCGATGAAGCCGTCGCCGTAGAGGCCGCCCATTATTTCCGCAACATCAAATCCATTGTAATTTGGAACCGGAATACTGCTGGTATTTATTGCTTGTTCTTCTGCAAGCATCAAAGCGTCTGAATTGCCGTTATTCATAGATTGCATATGGCTGTTTTTCAACTTGAAGTTACAACCATATTGCCATAGCTATGGTGGGGGGTGCTACCAATAATCTTAGAGGATGAAATTATTTTATGGCGATTTTATCGGCAACACCATCGGGGTCGTTTTTAGCTAATCCCTGGAATCTGATACCGTTTCCCTTCAATAACAAGAGGCCTGCTACGTGGGGCGCAGCCATGGAGGTACCGCTTAACCGTGCATACTTGCCACCTTTGTAAGTGGATACCACCCGAACACCCGGCGCAGCAAAATCAACGGCGTCATTACCATAGTTAGAAAAAGAAGCGAAGTTATCCAGACTATCTATCGCAGAGACGGTATATACATTTGGTGCATTTACCCTTCCGGGAGAATAATTAATTGCTGGCTTGTTGTCGTTGCCTGCAGCTATTGCGAAATAAACTCCTCTCCTGGCTATATCTGTCACGAGTTTATCCAGGTATTCAGAAACACCATCTTCATCGCCCACACTGAGGTTCACCACATCGCCTGCCTTTGCGGCTGTAGCTACGTAGTTGAGTCCTTCTATAATGTTGGAAAGTTTTCCCGAGCCGTCTTTGTCCAGCACTTTCACTGACACCAGTGTGGCTCCGGAGGCAATTCCCAGCATTCCGATGGCGTTGTTCTTTGCGCCAATGATGCCCGCTACATGTGTACCATGCCCATTGTCATCATCTCCTGTGCTAACGCCCCCTACAAAAGAGCGGCTGCGGTTTGCATCTACGTTTAGATCCGGATGATTGAAATCAATGCCTGTGTCAATGACCCATGCAGTCTTACCGGCTCCATTACCGTAGCCCACCCGTTTGGCACTCCAGGTGACAAGCGTTGGTTCAACGACTTTAAAGCAGGTGGAAAGCGCCACAATCTTATCTGGTATAACTGCCGCAACGGCAGTATCTCTCTTAAATGCTATCTGCTGGGCTGCTGAAAGCTTCAACAACATCCCTGAAAGAGGGCCGCTAAATATTTTTAACCGGGAAGCAGGTCTCAAGCCGACCCTTTTTAATAACAGCAAAGTACGGAGGTTAGTTCTATTCACTTCCGAGGCACCGGCGGTTGGAACTGACTTCATTACTACGATAAACTGGCTATCTATGAGCTGCCCAGCCAGGGCACCTCTTGTTACAAAGCACTCCTCCGCTCCGCCCGAGGCGCCCAATTTTTCCTTTTGACAAGAAGATAAAGCAAGAATGATTACTGCAGCAACGATATAAGAACGCCAGCAGCTAACTGTTTTCAGCATTACCTATAAACGAAACTTGCGGAGGGTAAGCGCATGCAATCAGGCTATTAACAATTGTTTATCAGAGGCAAACAGGATTACAGCTGCAGTTTTATTGCCAAAGCAGGGAACG
>DASQNW010000551.1:0-2913 GCA_035644775.1 Chitinophagaceae bacterium
TTTTACGGTGCCGCAAGGAATGTGCAATATTTCAGCTGTCTCCTCACACGTAAATCCTCTGAAAAAACAAAGACACTTTTGTTCAAATCATTGACGGGGAAGCTGAAATTATTATTGACAGCACTTCTAATGAGCTTCGCACGGGCGAAGGGATTGTCATACCTGCACATAGGCCGCACGCCATAAAAGCAAATGAACGTTTTAAGATGATTTTGACCATTATAAAGAGTGGCTATGAATAAGTGAATCTTGTAACAATATCAAAGAATACTGTAACTATTATACAGGCCAAAGTGATCATTTTTGTACTCGGTTTTTCATAGGATATTGGAAATATACAGGGCTGCCTTTTTAGGCTGGCCCTTTATTTATTTACAAAGCTGTCGGAAAATCTGCATTATCAATGAAACATCTTTCTGTGAAAGCATAATATTAACACCAATGCCCAATTAATAGGTCTACATTACATGAGTGCGGTTATTCTACCAGCACATCAATCATAACAATGTTAAACATTTCAGAGGTTCTGCCAAATGAAAGGCACATTGCTACAATGAGCAGAAGCGTAATTGCAACAGATTTAAATGAAGTTTTAACGGGTGTCGGCCCGTTCACCGTCTTTGCACCTTCTGATCTTGCTTTTGGCAAAGTAGAAAGTAGTGCATTCGCCAGTTTGTTCAAGCCTGAAAACAAAGTCATGCTTACTGACCTGTTAAACCATCATATTGTAAGGGGTAAATATGAGTTCAAGGACCTGAAAGAAGGAACTACGCTTGAGACTTTAGATGGCAAAGAATTGACGATAGAAGTAGATGCAGGTTTTACCAGACTTGATGGTGCAACCATACAGAATCGAGATGTGCCGTCAGCAAATGGAGTGATACATTCACTTGATAGGATTCTGAAAAACTAACAGCCGGCTCTTACAATCATAATTATTTAACAGCAGCCATTGCTTGCCAAACGGCTATGTAGCAGGTACAAAGATTTACTGTTGGAACCTTGCTTTAGAAGAACAGCATTTAATAGCAGAAAATGTTGAATACAATCCAGAATGTAAATTTTTAGGAATTGAAAGACCATACTAAATAAAATGAATTTATATGCAACAACATAAACAAAAGCAACGAGCAGGTGTATGGCTCGATAACACAAAGGCAGTAATCATATCCCATACGTTAGAAGACGAAAAAGGTAGTTATAACATAAGCAGTAAGATAACAGCAAATGAGGGGCATTCAGGCGGCAGCGAGCATTCCATGAATAATGCCCGCAAAACTGATCTTTTTAAATATTATAAGTCACTTTCAACTCATTTATTAGCGTATCACGAGCTCTTGGTATTTGGCCCGGGCATGTCACAGGAACAATTTGGCAATCATCTTGAAGGAAACGTTCAATTCAAAGGAAAGAAAATAACAATCAATAGCACGGAACAACTTACGGATCCACAAAAGGTCGCTAAAGTAAATGACTTCTTTGAAGTGCATCAATCCTAAGTAGTATTCAACAAAATCCTATTTAGGTATGTTTAAATGAAGCTAAAGCGAATTGAAGTGCATGCCTGTTTCTTTAAGGATATGGCATTTCATTACAAAAAGTATGTTTTTCATAGGATATTGGATCTTAAACAGGGCTGCCTTTCCAGGCTGGCCCTTTTTGTTTTTATGTGTAGCTGTGCTATGGATTAAAATTTGCTGTACCTCATGTAATCTAAAATTTACCTCATATGAATGATGGGCCAGTATATATAGTAGATGATGATGAAGATGACCATGAATATATAAAGGAAATATGGAAGGAACTTGGCTACAAAAACGAGCTGGTTTTTTTCGATAATGGTGAAGCCGTCTTAAGGCGTATGAAAGCTGATTCAACAGTTCCCTTTCTTATATTGTGCGATGTGAACATACCCCGTATGGATGGCTTTGAGCTAAAGAAACGCCTATATGAAGATGATACGCTGAACCATAAAAGCATTCCTTTTATTTTTTGGTCTTCACAAGTTTCTAAGGAGCAGATTAAAAAGTCTTATGACTTAGGAGGCAATGGCTTTTTTGCAAAAGAAAACACCATGAGCGGCTTAAAAGCATCGCTTATAGAGATTATGCAGTACTGGCTGAAAAGCAAAGTGCCTGTTGAGTAAAGCATATTCGATAAACAGAGGCATACCTTACACCTGTATATCTATAGTATTCAAAAAAGCTATATCACGCCTTGCAGTACTCTAACATTTGGCTGGCTGCCATATGTATGCCTGTGACAGTCGCTGGTTTTTTTATCAACTTAACTTTATTGGTAGTAGAGAAGCTTACGTCTGAAACACTGGAAGAGGTACTGTATAGTACGACAGGAATGGTTGAGAGCTCGCTATCACGCTGAAGAGCCGAAAGTGTTTCTCTGCCATCCATTCGAGGCATATTAATATCCAGAATAACAAGGCAGGGAAGTTGTTGGTGACTCTGCTTTATCTGCTGCAGTAGCTCCAGGGCATGTACTCCATCGAAGGCTACAATGATGTGATATGTGTCACCTTCCCTATTAAGGGCCTCACGGAGCATGCTTAGGTCATCTTCATCATCATCTACACAAAGAATAAGCTTATGACAAATATTCATAGTACTACTCTTTAAAACAATATTGAACCACCCAGAGAAGGCAAGATACCCTTAGATGAATTTATCTGGTTAACGATTTAGCTCATACGCTCATTATCATCGTTTAAAGAGAGAATAGCAAAGATTAAACAAGGTGAGCTACTCAAGTTGCTGTACTGCATTTTTATCTCGTCTATAAAGCCTTTACTTACAATAAGAAATTGTTATAGCGTAAAAAGCTCAGGAGGTATCCTGAAAATGAGCGTAGAATCACGATATGAGTTTCAAAGAACAACGTACATTTACTAAGTAGTTG
>DASQNW010000552.1:0-8475 GCA_035644775.1 Chitinophagaceae bacterium
CTTTGGACAGCTTGGGTTTTATGTACAAGATGCATGGGCTGCAACCAACAACTTTAGGCTGACGTATGGATTGCGTGTAGACAAGCCACTCTATACTTTTGATGCACCGACAAATAACGCATTAGCAAATGTCACCTTCCGCGATGAAGACGGAAGAGAAGAAAAATTTGATGTAAGCCAATGGCCTAAATCACGCCTTCTCTTTTCACCAAGAGTAGGTTTCAACTACGATCCTCACGGCAACAAAAACCTGATCATCAGGGGCGGAACTGGTGTCTTCACAGGACGCATCCCCTTCATTTGGCTGGTAAACCAAGTAGCAGATAACGGAGTGCTGCGTTCTATATTTCAATTGTCCAATGCAACTGATCTTGCTGACATACGCTTTTCCAAAGAACGTACGCAATATTTAAGTAAGATCGATATCCCTGAACCAGGCACTAGCATTCCTGCCGGTCGCCCTTCTTATTCTGCTGTTGCGTCTGATTTTAAAATGCCGCAGGTGTGGCGGTCGAACCTCGCTTTCGACCTCAAGTTTGCTACAGACTACACGTTCACTCTGGAAGCCATTTACACAAAGAATATCAACAATGTATTTTTTAGAAACGCCAACTTAGGTGCACAAGCTGGCACGCTGTCGAACGCAGGTGATAACAGGCCAGCGTATAACACCCGTTTAAATAATGACATCGCAACAATGATTGTGATGGATAATGTAAGCAAAGGCTCCAGCACCGCCTTAACTGCACAATTGCAACGGGCGTTTGCCAGGAATTGGGATGGCTTCATTGCTTATACGTATACGTTTGCACAGGACCTGAATATTGGAACCAGTGACCGCGCATCAAGTAGCTGGTCAACAAATAACATTGTTTCCAATCCGAACAGGCCTGAACTCGGCTACTCAAATTTTTCCATTCCACATCGCGTGGTGGCGAATTTCTCTTACAAATTCAATTATTTGAAGGAGAAACTTGCAACCACAGTAGGCATATTTTACAGTGGCTCTTCACAGGAAAGGTACCATTTCCGCTATGGCGGTGATGTAAACGGAGATGGACAAACCAATGATTTATTATTTATTCCCTCATCGCCGGCAGACATAAACTTCCAAAGCACATTTACCACAGGTGGTGTAACGTATACAGCGCAGCAACAAAAGGACGCGTTCTTCGCTTTCCTTGAAAAGAATCCGTATTTGAGAGACCACAAAGGCCAATATTCTGAAAGGTATGGCGCGTTGTTGCCGTGGGTTCACGCCATGGATCTTCGAATTCTGCAAGACTTTTCTTTCGATGCTCTGAACAGAAAACACACATTCCAGCTTTCTGCTGATGTGGTGAACTTTCTTAATCTTCTAAACGACCGCTGGGGTGTGCGTTACCGTTACAATTATGGTGGCTTTAGCGATCAGGGCATTTTAGGCTTAGGGAGCAATTTCAACCGCAGTGCACCTTTGTACACTTTCAACCCTGCTTTTCCCAAAGTTTATGATATAGATTATTCTACAAACAGCACGTGGGGGATACAGCTTGGCATTCGCTATATCTTCTAAAATTTGCCCAAAACAGAACAAGAGCTGACCTGTGGCAGCTCTTTTTTTTACGTCGTGCATGTAGCATTTTTCTAAATGCCCCAGCCCCATATAATAAACTGCCGAAGAGCCCGCGACCAGGTGGCAAGATCATGTTTGCCATCTTCATAGTTTATATACCTGATGTTTGCTTCAGGATATCCTTTAAGCTTTAGCTCACTTATGAGTGCCAGTGTATCGTCTATTGAGTCAATAATTCCGTTCCCGTTCCTGTCAGCAGTTTCGTCCAGTGAGCCAGTAGTGAAATAAAACGTGAGCCCCGGAACAAATTTTCCACTCCTGATCTTCTGATGCAATATTCGGTCTGTGTCTTCATTATAGCCCAGGTGCAAATCTTTGCTACGCCACCAAAAAGACCCGGAGCATACTGCAGCAAGTGAAAATATGTGCGGATACTCCCAAACGAGGTCAACTGCTGCTAATCCACCCAGCGAAAAGCCAGCAACAGCAATGCTTGTAAACCGCTCTACACCAAGTCTTGAACGCAGCTCTGGCAAAAGTTCGTGAACAACAAACTGTTGATAGGAATAAGCTTTCCTTCCCCTACCCATAAAGTCCTGTACATGAGCAGTGCCGTACTCCATGAGCCTATCCGAACCTGCGTGGATACCTACACAGACTAGTGGCTCAATTTGGTTCGATGAGCTCAGCTCACGCAAGCAATTAGCGAAATGAATTTTAGGGAGGTCTTGTCCGTCGTTGATCAGCAGCAGGGGAATGGAGCTAATCTTCCCATACGGGAAATAGCTATCTACCAAAACATCCCTCATCAAAAATTTTGAATTAATGGAATGCTCTTGCACCAAAATATCCTGTTCAGAGGGTTGCCGCACACTCAAATATAATTGCAAGAACTGCACTAGAGGTTAACACAATTCATTTACCTTGTATGGAGAGTTTCTTAGCTTAATTTTAAACATGAAAAAGATTGGAATCTTATATGGCAGAGAGCGCAGCTTTCCTATGGCGCTAATTGAAAAGATCAATAGCAAAGGAATAGAAAACCTGTTTGCAGAGCCGGTGCGCATTGACAAAGTAATGCAAGGTGAAAAGACTGAATATGCAGTGATCATTGACCGGATATCACAAGATGTACCCTTCTATCGCGCCTACCTAAAAAATGCTGCGCTTGGGGGCACCGCCGTTATCAATAACCCTTTCTGGTGGAGTGCAGATGAAAAGTTTTTCAACAACTGTCTCATGACTAAGATTGGAATACCGGTCCCTAAAACCGTCATCCTTCCTTCTTTTGAATTACCTGCCGATACCACACACGAATCGTTTTCCAATTTTGCTTATCCACTTGATTGGGAGGCCATCTTTGATTATGTTGGCTTTCCAGCTTACATGAAACCTTTTGAAGGCGGAGGATGGAAACATGTATACAGGCTTGGCAATCAGGAAGAGTTTTTCCAACGACATACGGAAACCGGGCAGCTGGTGATGATGTTACAAGAAGAAATTGTATTTGACGAATATTATCGTTGCTATTGCATAGGAGGAAAGTATGTGCACATCATGCCATACGAGCCAAGAAACCCATTTCACCAGCGTTACTCTGCAAGCTTTCAACCTTCTGCAGAACGCTTGCAACAAATGGAAGATATTGTGCTTAGGATAAATCAATATTTAGGTTACGATTTCAATACAGTAGAACTCGCCATACGCGACGGCGTACCTTTTGCCATAGATTTTTGTAACCCGGCTCCAGACGCAGACAGAGATAGCGTAGGTGCAGACAACTTTGAATGGGTGGTGGAAAACGCTGCCAACTATGCTATTGAAAAAGCTGAAATGTATCAAGAGAACCGAGACAACTTAACGTGGGGAGAGTTTGTAAAGAGAAGCACCTCTGGCAGACCGCTGATGTAATTTTCTTGCTTAGAAAGCCTATTAGCATTATTCTTAAAAATAGAGCTGGTGAAAACCGGCAACAGATTATAAACCTTCATGGCTAGTATAAATTACAAGCATTTCACATTAGGAGTAGAAGAAGAATACATGGTACTCGACCCCGAAAGCAGGGAACTAAAAAGCCATGAACAACGAATAGTACAGGAAGGGCAGAAAATTATAAAAGACAAGGTAAAAGCAGAAATGCACCAGGCGGTAGTAGAAGTAGGGACAGAAGTTTGCCACGATGTTGACGAAGCATACAAGGATATTGCAACACTAAGAAGGACGATTTCATCTATTGCTCGTTCGCTGGGCTTTGGAATCGGCGCTGCAGGCACACACCCCTTCAGTCAATGGCAACGGCAGCTCATCACCAACCACTCGCGCTATGAGGAAATCATCAAGGAACTGCAGGATGCAGCCCGCAGCAATTTAATATTCGGCTTGCATGTACACGTAGGCATGGAAAGCCGTGAGATGGCAAACCACATAGCCAATTCAACCCGTTACTTTCTACCACACATCTATGCCCTGAGCACCAACTCACCTTTTTGGGAGGGTCGCGAAACAGGATACAAATCGTTTAGAAGCAAGGTATTTGATAAGTTTCCCCGCACTGGTATTCCTGACAGCTTTGAAAGTATTGAAGCGTACGATAACTACATCAAGCTGCTGATCAAAACCAATAGTATTGACAATGCAAAAAAGATTTGGTGGGATCTTCGGGTACATCCATTTTTTAACACCGTTGAATTCCGCATTTGTGATGTGCCACTGACAGTAGAAGAGACTATTGCTATTGCAGCAATCTTTCAGGCAGTGTGTGCTAAGATTTACAAGCTACGCTCGCAAAACCTCAACTTCATTCAGTACTCGCGTGCACTTATTAATGAGAACAAATGGCGTGCAAGCCGGTATGGCATCGACGGTTACCTTATCGACTTTGGGAAGGAAGAAGAAGTGAATACAAGAGTATTAATATACGAATTGCTCGATTTTGTTGATGACGTCGTGGATCAACTCGGGTCCAGGCACAGGTTTGCTGCAGTGCACAAAATCCTTGAGGGAGGCACAGGTGCAGACCGACAGCTTAAAATGTTCCGCGAAACCAACAATTTGGAAGCAGTGGTGGACTTCATACAGGGTGAGTTTTTGCGTGATATCGCAGACTAGCTTCTCTTTACAATAAAAGGGTAATTATAGTTTCTGGCGAGATGAAAAGATTTATTAACATACCGGTTACATCCAGAAGAATATCTTTGATGCACCTTCACGAACTCTTAGGATAGATGGCAAGAATATTCAGCATACAATTTGATCACAACAACACACTGCAAAATGCAATGGTTTACGTGCGGGAAACACCGCTCCATACAGAGTATAAACTGACAACGCTGGATATTGATCTCATGAACCTCCTTCCTTCAAATAAAATCGTATCACCCACGCCTGACACATTCTATTTTGCCAATTCTCTTATTAAAGACTATACCGCTTTGATGAAAGAGATTATATATGCAATTAGCCAGCACATTCATTCGGTGCAGTATTGATCTACGAATTCAATGCCACCGAAATCATCTTTTTTAAGTTTCTTTGAGGCTGTACTCTTATACATCACAACATGAAACTCTATTTTTTTATTTTGTCTCTCACTTTGCTCAGCATGTGCCCTCAAAACAAAAAGCGCATCGTTTTCTTTGGTGATTCAATTACGGAAGCTGGAGTAAAACCAACAGGTTATATCACAAAATTGACTCAACTGCTAGAAGCAAAAAAAATAAACCAGAACTACGAGTTGGTTGGAGCAGGTATCAGCGGCAATAAAGTTTACGATCTCTACCTGCGCATGGAAAAAGATGTGCTGGCAAAAAAGCCGCAGGCTGTTGTTATTTGGATTGGCGTGAATGACGTATGGCATAAGCGCACATATGGCACGGGTACAGATTCGGATAAGTTTGAGTGGTTTTACAATGCTCTTGTTCAACGGCTTCGGGCAGAAAAAATAGATGTTTTTCTCTGCACACCAGGCGCCATCGGCGAACGCACCGACTATACAAATGAGTTAGATGGCGATTTGAACAAATACACTCAAATCATCCGTAAAGTAGCAAGCGCACACAACTGCCCCCTTATTGATTTACGAAAAGCTTTTCTCGATTACAACCTGCAACACAATAAAGAAAATAAAGAAGCAGGCATACTCACCACAGACCGGGTGCATCTGAATGAAAAAGGCAACGAGTTCGTTGCAGAAGAAATGTACAAGGTGTTAAGTCAAAGCTTTCTACGATAGACTGTTGTTCACACGACGTTCCATCGAAAACGATCTTCTGCATTATTATATTTGCGGTTTGTTAAGTTATGATCCGGATTGCAGTTTTGGATTTGTATGACGGCCAACCCAACCAGGGCATGAGATGCATCAGGGAAATAATAGCGCATTGGGGTGAAACAATGCAGCAGGAAGTGATGTTCCAAATTTTTGATGTCCGGTCGAGACAAGAAGTACCGGATCTTTCGTTCGATTTTTATATCTCGAGCGGTGGCCCGGGCAGTCCTATAGAAAGCGAAGGCTCGCAATGGGAAGCAGCCTATTTCAGCTGGCTTTCGCAAGTTGAAGCATGGAATGCAAAACCTCGGCACTACAACAAAAAGTTTGTATTCTTCATCTGCCATTCCTTCCAATTAATTTGCAGGTACCTTAAGCTAGCCCAGGTTACCAAACGTAGGTCAACAGCGTTTGGAGTATTCCCCGTGCACCTTACCTCAAAAGGTTCAAATGATGTTATTTTCAACAACCTGCCAGATCCTTTTTACGTGGTAGATAGCAGGGACTGGCAAGTAATTCAACCTGACTTAAATGCACTCGAAGCTGCAGGTGCAGAAATTCTTTGCATCGAAAAAGAACGGCCACATGTACCCTACGAAAGAGCAATCATGGGCATACGATTCAATAAATATTTCGTAGGCACGCAGTTTCACCCCGAAGCCGACGCCACAGGTATGACTCTTTACCTGCAATCATCTGAAAAGAAAGAGATGGTCATCCAAAATTATGGTGAAGAAAAGTGGAAAAGCATGATTGAAGGATTGAACAATCCCGGTAAAATCATGTTGACCTACTCCCATATACTTCCGAACTTCCTTAACCAGGCAGCACAAATGATTTCTGCTGCATAGTCCTGCTGTTCCTATGCATTTGTTTAGGAGCTATTGTGCACGATTGAAAAATTGCAACCCGTGGCTGAAAGACGTTGCCAATCTTTCTAAATTCGTGACGCTTATAAATCGGGAAAACAGTTTAAAATAATTCTATGCGCATTGGTGTACCAAAGGAGATAAAAAACAATGAGAATCGAGTGGCAATGACACCGGCTGGTGTGGTGCAATTAGTGAAGGCTGGCCACCAGGTGTTCATCGAAAGAAGTGCAGGTCTCGGGTCCAGATTTGCTGATCGCGAATACATTAAAGCAGGCGCTTCAATTGTGGAAACTGCAGCAGATGCGTGGTCCATGGAAATGGTGATGAAAGTGAAAGAACCTATTGAAGTAGAGTATGAGTTTTTCAGGGAAGGCCAGATCTTGTTTACTTACCTTCATTTGGCGCCTGAGCCGGAGTTAACAAAACGGTTAATTCACAAAAAAGTCACTGCCATTGCTTACGAAACGGTGCAGTTGCCGAACGGATCGCTGCCTCTGCTCACACCGATGAGTGAAGTAGCAGGCAGAATGTCTACACAAGTAGGCGCTCAATTTCTACAAAAACCCGAAGGAGGGAAAGGGGTATTACTAGGCGGAGTACCTGGTGTAAAAAGCGGAAAAATTACCATCATCGGCGGCGGCATAGCCGGCACGAATGCATTGAAAATTGCTGTGGGAATAGGAGCTGATGTAACAATAATTGACATTAATCCAGAACGTCTTCGGGAACTTGACGACATCTTTGGTAACCAGATATCAACGCTAATGTCAAACCCATACAACATAGCTGCTGCAGTAGCAGAATCTGATTTAGTGATTGGTGCAGTGTTGATACCTGGAGCGAAGGCGCCAAAGCTGGTATCGGAAGAAATGGTACAGTCGATGGAACCCGGGTCAGTTATAGTCGATATCGCCATTGACCAGGGTGGTAGCTTTGAAACTACAGACCGTATCACCACACATGACAGCCCCACATACACAAAACACGATGTTGTACATTATGCGGTTGCCAACATGCCGGGGGCTGTGCCACGTACGTCAACTATTGCTTTAACTAATGTAACGGTTCCTTATGCAGTACAGATTGCCACAAAAGGCTACCGAAAAGCATGCCTGGAAAATACAGCTTTGTGCAAAGGCATCAACACTCTTGAAGGCTATGTTACCTATAAAGCAGTTGCTGATGCACATGGATTAGAGTATGCAGAAGCATCTGTAATTCTGAGGTAAGCCGCTCTCGTTTACACAACACCAATGGCATGATATCAGATCTACGTCAACATTTTAATAATAGTTTCTCTGCCGACGTATACGACCGTTACTTAAAGGAGCTTGAAAGCTTATTCCCGGGTCACCTGGATTTTAGAATTGCCGAAACACCAGCATTCATCCCCAGGTGGTTTTCAGACCAAATGCTTCAGACCTGTGAAGCCATGATCGACGTTATCACCGCACCCGATTATCTTAAGCAGACTGAAAGAGCTATTCCGCCTCAGTTCTATGTACCCAACGAAGACCAACACCCCCAATTTATTGCCTTTGATTTCGGTATATGCGAGATTGAAGATGGTAAACTTGAGCCACAGCTCATTGAGCTGCAAGCCTTCCCTACACTGTTCGCGTGGCATGCTCTTATGCCGGAAACATTCAGCAAACATTTTTCAGTTCCAGCTAATTTTTCTCCCTATCTGAATGGCTTCCACAAAGAAGAATACCTAAGGTTGCTAAAAGAAATCATTTTAGGATACGAAGCGCCTCAACATGTAGTCCTACTTGAAATAA
>DASQNW010000553.1:0-3707 GCA_035644775.1 Chitinophagaceae bacterium
TGCGGCCCAGCCGTTCAAAGGCGAAATTGCCTATTTCAAAAACCTGCCATTTACTGTAACTGAATCTTTCCTGCTTTTGGTGCCGCACATTATACTTACTACTTACCTGATCTATTTTGTATTACCTAAGTTCCTTTTAGAAAATAAATTCTGGCAAGCTGCTTTTTTGACAATACCGTTTCTACTGGTATGCCTCGTCCTGAATATGTATATGGTAAATTACCTCAACCCAAAAGTGTTGTCTTTTTTACTTCCCGACCATTATTTGTCAAACACAAAGCGGCCACCGGCAGCAAGTTTTTACATGAGCCTTTTAAATACATCGAAAGGAGCTTTGACTGCAGCAGCAATGGCTTTGGGAATCAAGTTCATAAAGCACTGGTATCAGAAAGAACAGCGCAACCTTCAATTGCAAAAGGAAAACGCGAAAGCCCAGCTCCAATTATTGACAGCGCAGGTGCATCCTCATTTTCTTTTTAATACGCTCAATAACATTTATTCACAAACGCAGACCGAGTCACCTAATGGATCAAAGATGATCATGGAGCTTTCAGATCTCTTGCGGTACATACTTGCAGAAGGAGGCAAACCTCTGGTATCGCTCAACAAAGAGCTCACTATGATCGAGAACTACATAAATCTTGAAAAAATCAGGTACGGAAACAAGCTTGACCTGCACCTGTCGGTGCCTCAAAAAACAGGAAAGCTCGGCATAGCGCCTTTACTGCTTCTTCCATTTGTTGAAAACTGCTTTAAACATGGTGCTAGCAAATTCTTGAAATCGCCCTGGGTAAACCTTACAATTGAAATAGCAGAACAGACATTGGTGATGAAGCTAATGAATGGTAAGGACAATAACCAACCTTCACATCACCCGAAGTCAGGCACAGGAATAGAGAACGTAAAGAAGCGGCTGCAGCTCTTGTACCCTGATCAATACGAGCTAGAGATAGTTGACGAAGACGATGTTTTTATAGTAAACCTTCGTCTGGTTCTCGCAAACTACGAAGATGATTCATCCGTTTCAGAAACAAAGTCTGAGAAATTTGTTTATGCATAACCAGGAACAGACACAGATAAAATGCATGATCGTCGATGATGAACCGCTGGCGAGGGATGTTATCAGAAGATACGCGGAGAAAGTTCCTGTTATGACGGTAGTGGGCGAATTTGGTAATGCCATAGATGCAATGCTTTTTCTGCAAGAGCAAACGGCAGACCTGATATTTCTGGATATCCACATGCCTCATCTTACCGGAACTGAGTTTGTGAAGGCGCTGAAAGATGCTCCAAAGATTATTTTCACAACAGCTTATAAAGAATATGCTCTGGAGGGGTTCGAACTTGACGCGGCTGACTACCTTTTGAAGCCCGTAAGATTCGAACGTTTTCTAAAAAGCATTAATAAGGCCTTTCCCAAGACACCTTTTCATAGATCTCCATCCAATGAAAGCTCAAGAAAAAATAACTCCGGATTTATTTACGTAAAATCCGACAGGAAGATGATAAAACTAATGCTCGATGAAATTCTTTATATAGAGAGTGCCAGGGATTATCTGAAGATCTTCACTGCAAACAAATCGATCATAATCCGCCAGACTATTTCTTCTATCGAAGCAATGCTATCGGAGAGTGAATTTGTCCGTATCCACAGGTCCTATATCGTATCCCTGATGAAGATCAGCTCTTTCACTCATGAAACTGTTGAAATAGGAAAGATAGAACTGCCAATAGGCAAATACTATCAAAACAGTTTTTTAAAACTGCAGGGGCTTTCAAGTTCATCATAGAGGTAAACTAATCAGGGTCATAATTCATATAAAATTTCAACTCGTGATTTCAGCACTCGTTTGCTGAAGAACCAAAACTATGTATGTTATGAGAAGATCATTATTGCTTCTGATATTTATTGGTTACAGCATGATATGCCTGTCGCAAAACAGTGCAACAGTTAGCGGCAGAATCATTGACAAACAAAGCCTCGAGCCCATTGCTGGTGCCACTGTTTCTGCTTATCGGACAAACAATGCAACATTAACGGACTACGAAGGCAGGTTTACACTAAAGAATTTGAAAGAGGGCAAGTCAACTCTTGTCATATCTCATGTGAGTTACGAATCTGAAGAACTTTCCATAGTCGATCGCGATAATAATAAAGAGATACAAGTTGCATTAACCTTAGCCAACAAAATAGGAAACGAGGTGGTAGTTTCTGCATCCAGAAGGCCGGAGAAAATAACTTATGCGCCTGCGAATATCTATGTGATCAATGCAGGCCATCTTAGCGAATTTGCCGGCTCTAATGTGGGTGAATTGCTTTCCTACATACCAGCCGTTGAATACCTGCGGTCGGGTGTAGATCAAACCAACTTCAATTCGCGTGGTTTTAATAATGCATTCAACAATAAAACATTTCAAATAGTAGATGGCCGAAACAGCATGAATGTGGGTAGTGCTGGTTTACCGATACTGAATAACGGCACCACCAACAAGGAGGATTTAGAAAGGTTGGAAATTGTTCTTGGGCCGCAATCTGCCTTGTATGGACCTAACGGCCTGAATACTGTGCTGAATTATATTACGAAAGATCCAAGAAAGCATTCGGGCACCACCGTAGCGCTTACGGCTGGAAATCAAAATCAATTTAGCACACGCTTTAGACATGCTGAAACACTCAACAAGAAGTTTGCTTATAAACTTACGGGAGAATATTCGGCCGGAACCGAATTCTTGTTTTATGACAGTGTACGGGCAGGCGGCTCAGTGTATGGTCCTGCCGTAAGCATTCCCGAGCATAATGTAGATTTTGATTTTAAACACTTGCGTGGCGAAGCGCATTTATATTACACTGTTAACCCGAAGGCCGATATTATCCTATCCGGTGGAGCGTCAAACAACGACTACTTTCAAATGACCACTTTAGGGCGCAACCAAATGAGAGACTGGCGGTTTGGCTTTCTCCAGGCACGCTTTGTACATAAAAATCTTTTCCTGAACGTTTATAATTCATGGGGTGATCTTGGCAGGTCGTATGGATTTCATCCTTATACCCGCGACTTCTGGAATCGCACGCACAGCACCATCACAGATCCCGCTGATCCACGGTATGCAACAATGGGGAGACTATCACCTGATAGCGCGGAACTGTTTGCTTTGAGGTTAGGCAACATGTTCAAGGAGCATAATCAAAGATCAAACGCCGAGGCACAATACAACTACAGCATTGAAAAAGCGGGACTGACCATTGTCACTGGACTAGCTTGGCAACAGGACAGGCCAAGATCATATGGTATTACCTTAGTTGATAAAGACAGGCGAATATCCGTAACGCAATACGGGGCGGTAATGCAATTGCAAAAAACCTTACCATGGCAGTCCAAGTTTATTGCTGCCGGACGGGCAGATAATCACAGTAAGTTTGGAACTTTCTTTTCGCCAAAAATAGGGATAGTCACGACTATAGGAGACGGTAGTGCCCGACTTACCTGGGGAAGAGCGTTTTCAATGCCTAGCATACTTGCGCAAAGTTCCGGAACTGGCGGAGTTCGTTTTGGCAACGGCGACGGAATCTCATACATACCAAACGGGGCGAAAGTAAGTGATCCTGCATCTGTTCAAACCACCATTCCAATCAAGCCTGAGGAAGTGAGAACCTGGGAACTTGGCTATAGGGGAACAATCAAGAAGAGCTTATTTGTTGATGTTAA
>DASQNW010000554.1:0-1537 GCA_035644775.1 Chitinophagaceae bacterium
ATGGATGCCCGATAATGCTGCCCTAAAAAAGCTAAGGCAAGAGATTGACTACAACTGGGAAGAGTTCCGGATGATCTTGCAAGAGCGCAAGTTTAAATCGATATACACAGACTTGTACCAGGGAAATGATGTGCGCTTGCAAACGGCACCTAAGGGCTATGAAAGGGATCATGAAGCAATAACCTATTTGAAACTGAAGTGCTTCATCGCGGAGGCGAAAATTGCAGATGAGGATCTGACGAAATCTTCATTGCACAAAAAAACGGTTGCGGCGTTTGAAGCCTTACAACCGTTGCTATGTTTTATAAACGAGGCTATTGCTGCAGACTAGCTCAACACTGCCTCCGCCTCGGCCTTCAAAATCCCCTTTTGCACCAGGTATTCTGCAATTTGAACCGCATTAGTTGCGGCGCCTTTTCGCAAATTGTCACTCACCACCCACATGTTCAAAGTGTTTGGCTGGCTTTCATCCCTTCGTAACCTTCCTACAAAAACTTCATCCCTTTCATGGGCCCACAACGGCATTGGGTAGAGTTGTTGCGCCGGCTCATCCTGCAAAACCACTCCCGGAGCGGCTGTTAATACTTCTTTCACATCCGTCAAATCAAATTCGTTTTCAAATTCTATATTAACACTCTCACTGTGGCCGCCGATCACTGGAATACGAACCGTAGTTGCAGTTACCCGGATGCTGTCATCTCCCATTATCTTTTTTGTTTCATTCACCATCTTCATCTCTTCCTTTGTATAACCATTTTCCAGGAAGATATCAATTTGCGGAATCACGTTGAGGTCAATCTGGTATTTATAAGCCATCTGCACATCTGCTTCTTTTCCTCCGATAGCTTTATCACGTTCGCCCATCAGTTGATCGACGGCTTTTTTACCTGTTCCGGTAACACTCTGATATGTTGAGACAACAACACGTCTGATTTTATATTTCTTGTGCAGGGGTTGCAAGGCTACTACCATCTGAATAGTGGAGCAATTGGGATTGGCAATAATTTTATCATTTTCGGTCAATATTGCCGCATTCACCTCCGGCACAACCAGCGGCTTTGTGGCATCCATGCGCCAGGCAGAAGAGTTGTCGATTACGGTGATACCAGCTTCAGCAAATTTTGGTGCCCACTCCAAAGACGTGCTGCCACCTGCCGAAAACAATGCAAGCTGGGGCTTGGCGTAGATAGCATCTTGCATACTCACCACCTTATATGCCTTTCCCTTAAAGAAAACTTCCTTGCCTACGGAGCGCTCAGACGCAACGGGTAAAAGTTCAGTTAGGGGAAACCCCCTTTCTTCTAGAACTTGAAGCATTTTGGTACCCACCAAACCAGTGGCACCAACGACAGCTACTTTCATTTGTTTTCAGTTTAATTTAAAAAAAAACCCTCCCGTTTGGGAAGGTTGTTATTTATCTATTGCATACATAACGTTAAGCACCTTCCCTTGAGGAAAAAAGTTTCTTAGTGCGCTTTGTATGGGTTGTTTGAATCACGTGCCGCGAAAGTAATGCGAAATTCAGTTCTGTCCAAAC
>DASQNW010000555.1:0-2087 GCA_035644775.1 Chitinophagaceae bacterium
TGATTCTTGAACAATTATCAGATTCTTCGAACCGTCTGGATGTATTCCAATTTCCAGGTGAAAGCCAAAAATAAACAAAACAGTCAATTCAGAACCGCTTTCTGTATTGGAACTGAGTTATATAACAAATAAAGCTGCCTCATGGAGATGAGGCAGCTTCAGGAAAATTTACTAACCCTATAATTATTTTTGCGCTAAGAAATCTTTCACTTTGTCTTTGTGAACGATTTGTTCTTTAAAGGTGTATGCACCAGTTTTAGGACTGCGTACGGCTCTGATCACCTTACTCCAGTTCTTCGCTTCAGCTGCTGCTTTAGCATCTTTTGTTTTCGCGTTCTTGGAAGCTGCTTTTGCCATTGTTGATGAGTTTGAAAAGTTGACAGCATTAGCTAATCATCACATTAGCTAATTAGCCAATTTATTTGATTTCTTTATGAACAGTCACCTTTTTAAGGTTTGGATTGAATTTCTTCAATTCCAGACGCTCCGGATTGTTCTTTTTGTTTTTTTCGCTAATGTAACGGCTGGTACCAGGCACATTTGTGTTTTTTTGCTCTGTGCATTCAAGTATTACCTGTACGCGGTTTCCTTTCTTTGCCATTTTGAATGATTTTTATCCTTTGACGAGCTCAGGATGACAGTTAATGAATTAAATATGTTGACCTTGAGCTCTCAGCTCTTTTACAACGTTATACAATCCTTTCTTATTGATCGTGCGCAGACCATCAGTAGATAACTTTAAAGTGATCCACTTGTTTTCTTCTGCTAAGAAAAAACGCTTGGTCTGTAAATTGGGTAAAAAGCGGCGTTTGGTCTTAATGTTTGAGTGAGAAACATAATTACCACCGATTGGCGTTTTACCTGTAACCTGACATACTCGTGCCATGACTTTCGAAAATTTTGGAGTGCAAAGGTAGGGAGAAAAGGTAAAAGTAAAAAGTAAAAAGACAAAAATTGCAGAATTGTTATGTCAAAATTGCACATTTAACGCTTGCATTGGCCAAATTTCTATTTATATAAGGGCATATTTTCTAAATCAGAGCTGTTATATTCTACAGTGCGTTTCTCTACTCCCCCACATCTTTTGTACATATCTCTTTTTAAAGTAGCTTCGCCGCACTTTATTTCAACTGTTCCAAAAATGGACAGTGTTCATCCAAAAAAGAAAAGATCATGGCTTACGATGTAGTCGTCATTGGTTCGGGTCCAGGTGGTTATGTAGCCGCCATCCGTGCCGCCCAGCTTGGCTTTAAGACCGCTGTTATAGAAAAAGAAAGCTTAGGAGGTATTTGTTTGAACTGGGGCTGTATACCAACTAAGGCTTTACTGAAAAGTGCACAGGTATATGAATATATCAAACATGCCCAGGATTTTGGTATCCAGGCATCTGGCCAACACGACTTTGGTGCTGTTGTAAAACGCAGCCGTGGCGTAGCCGACAAAATGAGTAAAGGTGTACAGTTCCTGATGCGCAAGAACAAGATCGAAGTGATCATGGGCTTTGGCAAAGTGGTTTCCAAGGGAAAGATAGAAGTAACAGCTGCAGATAATTCAAAGCAAACTATTGAGGCTAAGCATATCATTATAGCCACTGGTGGAAGAAGCCGCCAGTTACCTTCCATGCCTATCGATGGAAAAAAGATCATTGGCTATCGCGAAGCCATGGTGTTACCCCAACAGCCGAAGAGTATGATCATCGTAGGAAGTGGAGCGATCGGTGTTGAGTTTGGTTATTTCTATAATAGCATGGGCACAAAAGTGACCATCGTTGAGTTCATGCCTCGCATTGTTCCCGTAGAGGATGAAGACATTTCGAAAGAACTGGAAAAAAGCTTTAAAAAGCAGGGCATTGAGATCCTGCTGAATACAGAAGTAACCAAAGTAGATACTTCTGGCAATGGTGTAAAAGCTACCATCAAAACTGCTAATGGCGAACAGGTGATCGAAGCCGATGTATTATTGAGTGCAGTGGGCGTTCAGGCGAATATTGAAGGAATTGGCCTGGAAGAAGCAGGTGTTAAAACTGACAAAGGACGCATCACAGTTGATAAATATGGCCAAAGCAGTGTTCCGGGCATTTATGCGAT
>DASQNW010000556.1:0-3697 GCA_035644775.1 Chitinophagaceae bacterium
GCGGCCGCCAACAAAAAGATCCAGATCACCATCCTTATCGAAGTCACTAGCGGCAGCAACTGAACCACTGGCATAAACAGGCGGAATTGCTTGCTCCGCACGCTCGAAAACTCCATTTCCATCATTCTTATATAAACGATCCTGGTAAGGCGCTGTTAATGCGTTGTAGGCGTTTCCTCCACTTACTACAAACAAATCAAGATCCGCGTCGCCGTCAGCATCGAAGAACACACCTCCCATGTCTTCATATCCAGAATCAGGCATACTTCTCGAAATGAAACTTCCGTTAGATTGCTGCAGCAGTAATGTCCCAGGTACCCTCGCCGGACCTCCAATCCAAAGGTCTTCAAATCCGTTATTGTCTACGTCACCTGCTGCCATATAGGGACCATTAGCAGAAAACCTGTGAGGCAGCAATGGTTCGTGATTAAAATCTTCAAAAGGTTTTTGGTAGTGCAGGAAATCGATGCCCGAAGCACCTGTAATATTATTGAAGACGACTGAGCCTGCTGCAGGTGTAGGCCGGATTTGTTGATGCTGTTTTTTAGCATCCTTATAATAAAGCGTCAATACCTGGTTTGCTTTGAGGTTTTCCAAATTCTGCTCTTTTCCATCCAGCCAAATCACTTTCATGCTGTCAATTACAGTTGACTTTCCCAAACCAAAGTGGAGGACAGGCTCTTGTGAGGACTGGAAGCCGCGAGAACTGGCGTTCTCGAGAAACTGCTTTTTGCCGCCGCTGTTGATGTAAACTTTTGCACCTGCTGCAAACGGCCCCGATAATTTGATGCGAAGAAAATTGTTACCGCTGATTTCATTACTTCGGTTTCTAAAGATGGAAGCTTCAGCATTGATATTATTAGTAACGATTTCCAGATCACCATCATTATCGAGGTCGGCGCATACCGCACCATTGGAAAATCCTTTCTGCGCGAGGCCCCAAGTTTCGCTTTGATCAACAAATCGTAAATCCCGGTTGTTCTGAAAAACGAAATTGGTTTTATTGACCGGTTCCAGTGCTTCAATCTGCTGCAGCATGTCAATTTTCAACTCGGCAACATTTGGGTTAGCACTATTCATGATTTTTTCGGCCCTGTACGTAATAAAATCGTTGTTGGTAATATCTCGTGGAATGCCGTTGGTGATGTATAGGTCCTTCCACCCGTCGTTATCCAGATCCGCGAACAGAGGTGACCAGCTCCAGTCTGTCTTGTACACGCCGGCAAGCTGGCCTATTTCGGAAAATGAAACCTTTCCTTCAGCGTCAGGACCATTATTCAACTGCAGCATATTGCGTGAATACTGTGGCATATAGCCAAGAGATAAGATGGTGTTGAAGCGATCGTTGTTCATAGCAATGTTCATCAGCTTCTGCCTTTTATTGTCGTTTGGCAGCATATCTACAGTTACGATATCAACAAAACCATCATTGTTGTAATCCGCTATATCGCTCCCCATCGAGAATTGGGAGGTATGAGCCAGGTATTGAGCTATGCTTTCCGTAAAGGTTCCGTTCCCGTTGTTTATGTATAATGCATCATCAAAAACAAAATCTTTGGCCACGTAAACGTCCGGCAATCCATCATCATTTATGTCGCTAACGCAGGCGCTAAGGCTATAACCTTCCTCCAGCAAACCAGCAGATTTGGATACTTCGGAGAAGTGGGGTCCGTCATTCCGGTACAACCTCATATTGCTCGAAGAGTTTCCGTCTCTTATTTTTTCCCTTGGAAAATTTGGATTGGTCATATCCTGAAAATGGTTGGCAAGCAAAAGATCAAGATCACCATCTCTATCAAAATCAAAAAATACGGATTGTGTGGTGTAACTCGTGTCTGCGAGTCTATACGCAGCTGCTTCATCTTTGAAGTGTGGTATGCCATCCTGTGTTAGCCCTTTATTGATGAACAACTGGTGCACCCTTTTTGCAGGGTCTTTGTACCCAGCAAAGGATACATACATGTCCATCAGGCCATCATCATTTACATCGGCCGTTGCAATACCGGTTGCCCAGTTTCTTGTACCGACACCTGCTTGCTCCGTGACATCGACAAAAGAAAAATTTCCTTTGTTCAGATACAGCCTGCTGCTTACCTGGTTGCCGGTAAAATATAAATCTGTCAGTCCATCGTTATTGAAATCAGCTGCTGCAATTCCACCGCCGTTGTAGAAATAGTTATAATCTAAAATGTTGATGCTGTCATTTGGCGTAAGTAGGTTAGAGAATTTTATTTTTGAGGTCTGAGAATCTACGGCCTCAAATAAATTGCTGTTGTTTTTGTTTCTGCATGCACAAGAACATACAATAAGCAACACAAGTAGCTTTATGTCTGCACCGATTTTCATTCCTTATTGCTGCTACTTTTTAATTTAAAAACAATGGCTAGATACTTGAACTACCCTAAGCAGGAAGTTCTTTGAATTAATCTGAAATCTAACGATTTGTCCGTTCAACGAAGAAGCACAGAGTAGAAACTCTGTGCTTTAACTAAACACGACTGCTTGCTATTGATTAGAAATAGATTGTCGCTCTACCATCCATTTGAACAGAGGTTCGGGTTTACACTTCGCTCTCTGTCCGGTGTGGGAAAATGCTCATATCTTGCCTGCCATGCTATCCCGTGCACATTTTGCAGGAATGCCGCTGCTGTACCCGTTCGTGTATAATGGAACCATAGATTCGGCTCGAAGATCAGCTCGAATCTCCGTTCGTTCATTATATCAGTCATAAAGGTGGTCGCATTGGTAGAAACCGGAAGGGGTGGTACACCGGCGCGGGCCCGCACCTGATTTAGTGCATCATAAGCTTCGGGAGCTTTGCCTTGCATAAACAAAATTTCTGCGTAATTCAGTAATACTTCCGAGAAACGCATCATAGGAAGGTTTTGAGGAGCCAGGATACCGCCATCATTACCCAGCCAGTATTTGGTAGAGTAGCCTACCCCGTTTTGCGCGGCTGCATTATTTCCCCAATCGTTAGGGCCCATTGTTTCTGTCATTAATTCTCCTTTGTAGGTATCTCCCCTGAATTTGATCATTTCTGTGCGTCTCTTATCAGTCGGGTTATAGGCATCAGCCATTTTTTTATTAACCATAAATTCACCCCATCCACCCCATGAAGCCCATTTATTGCCGACATCTCTTGGAGAGGTTAAGCCTGCAAGTAAATGGCCTCCATTGGGAACATGACCCCAATGGAAGTTGTCACCTGCTTTTTCCCGGTATTGTACTTCAAAAATATTCTCCGCTTTATATTCAGCGTCATTCTTCTTTAAAATAGAAAAAGGTGTTTGGGGATGCGCAGCCAATCCATATTTAGGTTTGGTTAATGCAAACAAGTCTGTAGATGCTTTTGCAGCACTAGTCCAGTCCATCAAGTACATCTGCGCATTCGCCAGGTAGGCAAGGGCAGCACCTTTTGTGGCTCTTCCCCTGTCTGCAGCAGACCAATCATTGAGTTCAGGCAAGTCCGCAGCAGCTTCAGATAAGTCTTTTATCGACTGTTTGAACACATCGGCCTTAGGCGTACAGCTGACAGAGTTTTGGTCTGCCGAGTATGCAGCTAATGGCATGGGTAAATCGCCGAAAGCTCTGGCCAACATGAAATAAGCCCAGCCTCTAAGAAACTTCGCCTGTGCATTCATACTAGCTTTCTCCGCATCCGTTAAGACGCCAACAGGTACAGTAGCTGCTTTAT
>DASQNW010000557.1:0-4181 GCA_035644775.1 Chitinophagaceae bacterium
CTGCGCACAACGTACGGAGATCATGAACGCTGCCGCCAAAATTACTTTTCTGCTTATCCTGGCCTGTACTTTACAGGAGACGGTGCACTGCGTGATGAAAAAGGCAACTACCGCATCACCGGGCGAGTGGATGACGTGCTAAACGTAAGTGGCCACCGTATTGGTACAGCAGAAGTTGAAAACGCCATAAACATGCACGCTGGAGTGGTAGAAAGTGCTGTGGTGGGCTACCCTCACGCCATCAAGGGCCAGGGGATTTATGCCTACGTAATCTTTGGTGGAGATCTTCATGATGAAGTGCTTTGCAGACAGGGAATTTTACAGACAGTTTCACGGATTATAGGCGCTATTGCCAAACCTGACAGAGTGCAGTTTGTGAGTGGCTTGCCAAAAACGAGAAGCGGAAAAATCATGCGGCGCATTTTAAGGAAAATTGCCGAGGGTGAGACCGAGAATTTTGGTGATATTAGCACTCTTTTGGACCCCGCCGTAGTCTCTGATATTGCCCGGGGAAAATTATAGGGCCCTGCATTTTGCGACGCAGCTACTTGCGTATAGTAATGGGAGTGCCTACAGAAATATAACCATAGAGTTCCTGCACATCTCCATTCTTTAAGGAGATGCAGCCGTTTGTCCAATTATTATATCTGTCTACCACAAAATCTTCCCGGGGCCAAACTCCATGAATTCCTATACCCCCACCCGGTGTAGCACTGCGCGGCACTTCTCCTCTCCTTTTACGTTCCTCAAACTTTTCAATGTCTGCTTTTGTGGGATAATCAAGCGCCATGAACCGGCTCCATTTGTTGTGAACTCGTTTAGCAACTATTCGATAGGTACCTTCTGGCGTGTTTTTATCACCTTCCATTTTCTTGTCATCAAGATTCTTGTTTCCGAACACCACTGGGTATGTGGCGTACCACCCTTGCGCATCATACACGTAAAGTTCATAATTGGATTTATCCACAACAATCCTCACCGGTGAAATGGGAGCACCAAAGTTTTTCCTTGCCTTCGATGTTTTATAAGAATAAACCGCATCTACGGGTTTTGGTGACGAGTTTTCGAAAAAAATGAAGCTCCCCACGAGCAAGCTTGAAAGAATAATAGCGGCTTTCATATCAGGACGTTTGAGTGAGGTTAGGTTGTTGTAACGAAATGCCTTGTCTGTTTATTTTGTGCCGTTCTTCTTTAACGCAGCCTTTGCTAAAATAAAAAATCCTGCAGTTTTGCTGCAGGACTTTTCACTCAGGAAATCTACTGTTTTTTAAAAGTGGCTTAAACGTATGCCCACTGCGTAAGGGGTTTGATCTAATCCTTTTTCCCACATGCTTTTTACTGCGTAAGAACCATACAACCGCACAGGACCCAAGTTCAGTTCTCCAATGTACGAGAGCTTCCATTTCCGCAAGTCAAAATCATCATGAAGCTTATCCTTATCGCCATTGTTCTTAATTTTCTGCCGTGCTGAATAGAGGTAGCCGCCGCTTACCCCGGCGCTGATGCCAAATCCATCCTTTCTGTTTGGAGTGAAGTTGAAATTGAGTAAGAGGGGAACGGTGACATAATCAGCCGCCAGCTTGTTTTTTCTCAACCCTTTATAATCCGGATCAATTGTAATGAGCGTGGGGTTTTCCTGGAATCTTATTCGCTCATCGTCAAACCGGTAATTATTTAGTTCTAACCCCAAGCCATATTTTAGATTAACTGCCCGTTGAATGAGGCTCAAACGCTGCATAAAGAACCAGAAGTTTACGTTCACTGATTTTCCCGTGCGAAGTTTAAACTGCTCTTCACTCAGCCCTGGCGCAAAGTTCTGGGCCGCTGCAGATGTATAGTCCGTATTGTCGTTGTAATTATTAAACCCAACATCCACAATAAACCAGTTGGTGCTTACTTTGGAGTTTGATTTTTTGTTTTTACCATTGATGATTACTGTTTTGTTACCGCTGCTATCGGATCTGTCTCCTCGCCGGATTATGATCATACCTCCAACTTTGATAGTGTCTGCTTTTTCTGTTCTTTCGCGTTTTTCTTGAGATGTGCTGTCTGTTTGGGCTGTCGAGACAATACTCAGGCTCAATGCAATACATGCAAGTACAATTCCTTTCATAAAACTGTTTTTGAAATGGGTGATTAAAGTTTAACTGCAACCGCTCCGATCAACAATTCATCATCTTCATTAGTGGTGCGAATGTTGGCTCGACGCTCGATAAATCTAGTAGCCTTCCGCAAAAACCCCTTCAAAGACGATTTTCTCTCGTAATCGGTCTGCGCCGCAACATCTCTTTCAACCGCTGGTAAAAGAGATGCTTCTGTAGTATTGTACGCAACGACAGGCGCAGAAGTTACATCGGGAGTGTTAACGGTTTGTTGATGTGCAATCATGTTGTCAGCAACATTGATATTCTCCTCTTGCACTGGTTTAGTTGGAGCAACCTGCGGCTGACGAGAATTTGAAAAAGATGCATTAGGTTGATGTGCTCTTGCCTTTGCTACTGCATACTTCGATTCATAAGTGACTTCGTTTTTCACTTCAGCGGCGGCGGTTGATTCTGCCGGCTTACTTTCATTACCTGCGTCAGCAACCATTGTTGTACCCGGTTCTGCTAATGACCTGCTTGCAGGCAGGTGTTGCTCACTTTTGTTAGGCGTAACTGCTACGGAAGACTCATTCCCTTGTTGAAAAAAGAATATCGTTCCTCCGGCGCCCACCGTCAAAAGCACTGCCGCCGCAATACGCATCCAGACCGGAACGATGCGCCTTGTGGTCCGGCGATACAGTTGTTGTTTGTGCGGGAATCGAATTGCAGGTGAAGGCTGTAATTTGGTTTTCAGCAAAAGTTGATATTGCAACTGCAGGTTTTGATCCGTCAACAGTCGTTGTTCAAATCGAACTGTTTCACTTTCGGACAATTCATTATCCACATACAAAAGCAATGCTTCGTCAACTGCATTAAGCTTCATGTGGTCTGCCATCAGCATCTGCTTATCTTCTATTTCAATAATCTCGCCCGGTAGTTTAGTAGTAATCAGCATCTCCAGTTCGGCAGCGAGGTCAGGATGGAGAGCAACAAACTGTTCTACCTCCAATTTCTGCTCTTCTGAAAGTTCGTCATCTACATATAACAGGAAGAACTCCTCGTAATTTGTACGGGAGATCTTCAGTGAATTTCTATCGTTGGAATTAAATGACATTTTCAATCTTTACAATGTATTCTTTCAATTGTAACCGTGCACGATGCAAATACACTTTCACCTGGCTCGAACTCAAACCGGTTATCTGGCCGATTTCTTCATAGCTGTAACCTTCATAGTCTTTCAGAAGCACCAGTGATCGCTGCGTTTCGCCCAGCTTTGAAAGCGCGTCTTCAAGAATAGCTTTTGCATTATTAGCTTGCCTGTCGTAGATCATTGTTTCCGGTCCAAACTCCTCTTTCAGATAAACTCTCTTAATCTTCCTAAGATGGTCTATCATCTGGTTGTACGCCACCGTAAACAAATAAGATTTTGATTTAGCATTGTCTACAGCCTGTCTGTTGATCCACAATTTTTCGAAAGCCGACTGCACTACGTCCCTTGCATCTTCTTCGTGCTTAAGGTTTTTCAAAATAAACCTATACACGTTGTCTGCATAGCTGGTAACACAGTCATTATATTCTTTTTCCGTCATGTTAGTTGGTAGGTCGTGTATGTGTTACGATCGGGGAAGCGAAAAGTTACACCTCCCGATAAATTCTTTTTCAAAGCTAATTTATTCTCCCGAGAGCCTCTTTTAGCAGCAATTCTGAAGGCTGATACCGCGGATTGCTGTTGCTCAACTTCAAGAGCAGCGCTGCAATCCTCCTTAAACCGATACGTGTTGCCCACTCAAAAGGACCAAACGGGTATGCAGTGCCCAACTTCATTGCCACATTGATGTCTTCTCTTGAGCTCACTCCTTCTGACAATGCAAAATAGGCCTCGTTGATAATAGTGCTGATCACCTTTGCAGAGATAAGTCCGGCCTCATCAGGGAGCCATTCAAGCTTTTTGTTTAATACAGAAAATGCAGCCATTACTTCGTGCCTTGCGTTACCCTCAGTGCCCGCAATTTCGATTACAGGGGAAATCAGAAAGCCAGGCCAGCCGTTTATCCGAGAGAATGACGGGTCGATTTCCTTCAATGTCTCAACCACGCT
>DASQNW010000558.1:0-4884 GCA_035644775.1 Chitinophagaceae bacterium
AGGGGCTGACGAACCTTTGAAAGCACAATATCCCTGAACGACTTCACTTCCAGGAACCCACGCTCGGCCATCCATTGGTCGTTGTAAACTTTTGAAACATATCGGCTGCCATGGTCGCACAGCAACACTACCACCACGTCACCCTTCTTCAATTCTTTTTTTAGTTGATATAAGCCCTGGAGAGTGCTGCCGGAACTGTAACCACAAAGCATTCCCTCCTCTTTTGCCAAACGCCGGGTCATGATAGCACCGTCTCTATCTGTTACCTGCTCAAAATGATCAATGACGCTCATGTCGTAATTCTTTGGCACAAAGTCTTCTCCAAATCCCTCAGAGATGTAGGGATGCACTTCGTTCATGTCGATTTCGCCTGTGCGGAAATATTTAGTGAGCAACGAACCGTATACATCTATTGCCCAGATTTTGATGTCTGGATTTTGTTCCTTCATGTACTTGCCTATACCGGTGACAGTGCCACCCGTTCCTGCGGTGATCACCACATGGGTAACCTTACCGTCTGTTTGTCTCCATATTTCAGGAGCTGTAGACTCATAATGTGCCTGTCGGTTAGCAAGGTTATCGTATTGGTTTGGGAAAAATGAGTTTGGTATTTCGCGGGATAGTCGCGCCGCCACGGAGTAATAGCTTCTCGGATCTTCCGGTTCAACGTTGGTCGGGCACACAATCACTTCTGCGCCAAGGGCACGAAGTATATCAACCTTAGACTGCGATTGTTTATCCGTAGTCGCAAAGATGCACTTGTAGCCCTTTACAATTGCAGCGAGAGCTAGGCCCATGCCCGTGTTGCCAGAAGTGCATTCGATGATGGTGCCGCCTGGCTTTAGTTTACCTTCCTGCTCCGCAACTTCAACCATCTTTAATGCCATTCTATCTTTGGTGGAATTGCCTGGGTTGAAATATTCCACTTTCGCATATACTTCGCAGGGAAAATCCTTTGCAATTTTGTTGAGTCGCACCAGCGGTGTATTGCCTATCGTTTCGAGGATATGGTTCTTAACATCCATTCTGATATATTGTCTTTCAAAGGTAAACTTTTAATTTCCGTGCAGCCCTGCTGCAGCTTTCATCTCACCCTATCAATAGTGTGAGCACACAGCTTGGCGATTGCATTTTGGAGCTTCTGCGTGCATAATTACAGATCCCTTATTTCCTTCCAACTGAAAGATTTACTCCTGCATAAAAGTTTCTACCTGGTGCCGCATTGAAAAACCGGCCACCAAATGCATTGATGTCATTGCCAAGGCTATATTTCTGATCGAACAGGTTGTCGGCACCTGTAAACAGATTAAAAGTGAACCGTTGAATGTTCCTGGTGTAGGAGAATCTTGCAGCAAATAAATGAAATGACGAAGCAGCTGCGGAATTTGCATCATTCAATGGCATCTTATCTGAGTACTGGTAGACCAAACTAGATTTCCAATGGTTACCAATTCTCAAGTCAGTACCTGCAGAGAGTTGGTGAGGGGCAATGCCAGGAATCTTGTTTCCTGAAAACTGCTCATTCAATCTACTAAACTCACGGTAATGGAAATTGTGCCATGTGTAGCTTACCCAAATCAAACTTGTTTTGCCAGATGTAAAGATTTGAAACGGATAGCTGATGTAGCTCTCTACTCCGTGTTGTTTTGTTTTACCAGCGTTGATGTAGAAATCACCACCTAAGGCGTCTCTTCTTTGTACAATGGTGTTCTTTAACCGGTAGATGAATGCGTTCACATCAATGTATAACTTCTCGAAAGCAGTGGTGCGAAGACCGATGTCGTAGTTAATTCCATCTTCAGGTTGCAAGCCTAAATTTATGGCGCTTCCCGTGGGAAGCAATTCAGCCACGGTAGGCGGCGAAAACCCTTTCGAAATACTGCTGTAAAGAGTCGCAGCTCCAAGAGTTTTGAGTATTGCAAGACGTGGCGCCAATTCGTTATTGAAAATACGCCTTTGCTCAGCGTCAGCTTCAGGACTAAATCTCTGAGTCTTCATTTTCCATTGATTAAGACTGGCACCTGCAGTGAACAACCAGCCTTGTATAGTCAAAGTTGCTTGTGCAAACAAAAAAGACTGGCGGTTGTTGATTTTATCTGTGAACCTAAGCGAATCAGGAGCGCCTGCAACATTCTTGAATGTCGATGCTGTTGTGAAACCTTGCTGCCATTCTGCACCGGCTTGCAATGAGAAGTTGGACGAGGCTGGAGAACTATAAGTGAAAACAGATCGCCCTCCCACATGTGGTTCGGAGTTCCGGTCGAACCCTCTTAGGTTTGGGTTATCCAGTTCAGTAAACGCCGCATACAAAACACTCTTGTTGGTGAGAGCGGATGAAATGTTCTGCACATAAGAGGCTCCTGCTAAAAAGCTGTTTTGAAATATTGCTGCCATTGCTGTTTCTGAGCCGGGTCGTGCGGCCTTTGCATTGCTATTGTATTCAGCGGCAGTTAAGGCACCAGGTGTTTCATAAAACAGCTGTCCATATAGAAAGCTTGTTTTCAAAGCTTTGTTATCACTTAACCTGAATGATCCGTTCCAGCTAAGCACATCTCTCTTCATACCTGAATGATTCCGGTAGCCTTCACTTTCAATTCGTTGATAGGTGGTTCGCGTGAGGTGTTTCTCGCCAGCAGTAGTAAAACTGCCAACTACATTATGCAATCCAAAGCTTCCTGCAGTGTATGCGACAGTTGCTCCGGCCTCACTATTATCAAGGCTTTCAATCAACATTACGCCTCCTGTGCCTGCGCCGTACAAGCTACTCCCCGGGCCCTTGATAATCTCCATTGATGCGATGTTGTAAAATCCAAGCTGATTCAAATAGCTCTGTCCTCCGGGAGTTGTGAAGGGAAGATCGTTGTAGTAGATTTTTACGTTCCGCACACCAAAAGGAGACCGTTGAGCACTCCCCCTAATGTTGATGCGGTAGCTTCCTGGGGAACGCTCTTCCATACGAACACCCGGTGTTGTATTGACAGCCATCACCAGAGAGGAAGGAGCAAAACGGTCGAGGTGTTGTTTTCCCACGTAAACAACTGCTGCAGCAGTATTACGTAATGTTCTGCTTTGCTCATAAGCTTTTACTACTACTTCGTCCAGGCTAATTTCAGAAGTGTCTGCCTGCGAATGGCTGGCTATACTGGTCTTTGCTAAAATCACCAGCAGTAATAATCTTCGAATCATTGCTCTTCAATTTAAATGGCACAATAACTGCAAATTAAACTGAAAGATTAGCTCACTTAAAACTATCATTATGTCAGGACGTGGAGATAATAACAAACGAGGTTCTTCTGGGAGAGGTGCAAGCAATCAAAGTAACCAACCTTTCGGCTCTACAGAAGAAAGAGGTAAAACGGGGAGTGGAAAAAAGACAGGGGGAAAGCCTTCATCACCGCAGTCAAAATCTGCAGATCAATCGGCTAACAGAAATACAAGCAAGAAAGACGAGGAATAGGTTTTTGCCTCTTCAGGTTTTTGAAAGCTGCCGTTTAGGTAGCTTTATTTTTGCCCAAACACATTAAGGTGAAGTTTGTTGCGATCTCTGATACCCACTGCCGTCACAATTTTAAGCTTCCGAAGGGAGATGTTTTGTTGCATGCAGGCGATGTCTCGTATAAAGGAGAAAAGGAGGAGGTAAAAGATTTCTACCGCTGGTTTGCAGGGCTTGATTATGAATACAAGATTTTTATTGCCGGAAATCATGATTTTTACTTTGAACGAACCAATGCTGCCGATGTAAATGCATCAATACCTGAAGGGATCATTTACCTGAACGATAGCGGCACAACCATTCATGGTGTGAACATTTGGGGCTCTCCGGTTACTCCTTGGTTTTTCAACTGGGCATTCAACCGGCAGCGCGGAGCTCCTATTCGCAAGCACTGGCAATTAATTCCTGAATCAACAGACATACTGATAACGCATGGGCCTGCTTTTGGAATCCATGACACAGTAATTAATGGAAAGCATGCCGGCTGCAAAGATCTGCTAGAACGAATTCAAAAGGTTCAGCCAAAGGTGCATTTATGCGGGCACATACACGAAGGCTATGGTATTTACAAAAAAGCCACAACTCTTTTTATAAATGCTTCTATTTTGAACGAGTCTTACGAACTTGTAAACAAGCCGGTTACGTTTGAATTTTAAAGACCCTCTAGTCGAAAATGATGGTTTTGTTTTTATACACAAATACCCGCTCGTGAAACACGAGTTGCAAAGCCTTAGCTAAAACAATTTTCTCAACATCTCTTCCTGCCTGTGACATTTCTTTAGCGCTTTGAGAGTGCGTCACCGGAATTACACTTTGCGCAATTATAGGCCCTTCATCGAGGTTATCATTGACGAAATGAGCTGTTGCCCCTATGATTTTCACACCCCGTTCGTAGGCCTGCGTGTACGGGTTTGCACCCACGAATGCCGGCAGAAACGAATGGTGTATATTGATGATTTTATTTCTAAACTTTGAAACAAATTCTGTTGAAAGCACCCTCATGTACTTGGCAAGAACAATAAACTCCGGATTGTATTCCTGTATCTTTTGAAAGATCTCCTGTTCATGATCAAGCCGTTCTTTTTGTTCGTGGGTGATATGGTGGAATGGAATGTTGAACTTTTCCGTTAGTGGCGCAAGCGTGCTGTAGTTGCTGATCACACATCTAATATTCGCTTCCAGCTCATTGAAAGCGTGCCTGATCAGCAAATCACTGAGACAATGATGCTCCTTTGTGGCAAGGATCACAATATCTTTTTTCTTCTTACCTGCAAGATTTATATAAACATCTACGGGCAGAACTGCTTTCAACTGTTGTAGCAGTTCATCGACATCAAAGCTGCCTGAGAATTCGGTGCGCATGAAAAAGTAGCTTGACGACCTTTCAACAA
>DASQNW010000559.1:0-3324 GCA_035644775.1 Chitinophagaceae bacterium
ACAAACTTTTCGAAAGGCTTATTGGAACAAGCATACAATTTTTGCTGATCAGTCGACAAGCAAACACCGTTTGGGTATTGATATTGATCTGTGACGAGAAGAAGTTCGCCGCCTCTCCAACAGTATATACCCGCACGATCCTGAAAATTGAGTGAGTTAAGTTCGCCATTCTTCAGTCCGTACGGCGGATCGGAAAAAAATATGCGGCCATCATGATGCACTATCAGATCATTTGGACTATTTAGTGGCTTACCCCTAAATTCGCTAATCAGCGGAACCAAAGCGCCGTTGGTGAAGGAAGAGATTGCATGATTGCCGTGCTGGCAAACAAGTAAGTTGCCATTGCGGTCGTATGCCAAACCGTTTGAGCCGATCATATCTTGCTGAAGCAGGTCGTTTGGTTCAGCACATCCACTGTTTTGGAAAAACACTTCTTTGCTACCTTCTGCATCTATTTTATAGATGCAGTTGGCTGTAATATCGCTAAACAGGTAGTAACCGGCTGGATTCCAAAGCGGACCTTCTGTGAAAAGGCAATCTCCTGTGAGCTTCCTCACGTGAGCATCCGTATTGATGAACTTTTTTACTTCAGAATTGAATATGGTTGCGTACAAGCTAAACAATTATTGTTTGATGAGACATTACACTCGTTTCATTTCCGCAGCGATTCGAGTTTTTTCATTGCTGCCGGCAGATTGATGCCTTTCCCTAAGACAGGATGAAAAAGGTCGCCAGTTGTTTTGAGGCGATCAAATATATTGTGGATATGGTAGGTTGTAGCTGTCAGTCCTTTTTTTACTTCACTCCAGTCTAAAGGTGTAGACACTGGTGCTCCAGGCTTCGGCCTTAGCGAGTAAGGTGCCGCTACGGTCTGCGACTCTCGGTTCTGGAGGTAATCCAGGTATATTTTTCCTTTGCGTTTGGCGGGGCTTCGCACGGTGCTTGTAAATTCAGGTAATTCAACTTGTACCAGGTTCACCACCAACTCTGCCAGCTGTTTTGATTGCTCGTAGCTGTACTTTGCTGCAAGTGGAATGAAGATATGCATACCTGTTGAACCTGAGGTTTTGGGAAAGCTTGGGATCTTAGCTGCCTCCAAAAAATCCTTCACCAAAATCGCTACTTCTACTACCTGATCGTATGTGTTTCCGTTGTCGGGATCGAGATCGATAAGGCAATAGTCTGGCTGGTCGGGTGTTTGCCTCCTGCTGTGCCAAGGGTTCATTTCTATGCAGCCAAGGTTTGCCATGTACAGCAGCGAAGCCTCACTGTCGCACACCAGGTACTCAATCATCTCGCTGGTAGATTCGCTGCACGTTTCATGGGTTGTTAGCCATTCGGGCACCTTTCCTTTTACGTCTTTCTGATAAAAATTCGCCCCTCCTGCTCCATTTGGATGCCTATTCAGCGACTGAGGCCTGTCTTTCATGTAAGGCAGCATAAATGGCGCTATCTCCGAATAATAATTCAGCATATCGCCTTTGGTAATTTTCTCTTTCTTCCAATACAGCTTATCAAGGTTTGTAAACTTCAGCTGATGACCGTTAATAGTTGTTAGCTGGTCAACACCATTCTGCATGTCAAGCAGTTTGTTGGAAGATCCTTTTTTCTTTGTTGATGTCTTTTCACCTTCAGCTTTCTCTGTCGTTCTCTTAGGTGCTGTTTTCGTGGCTTTTTTGCTCGTGTCTGCATTTTTGGCTGGAGCCATAGCGTTTGATTTTTCGATGATGACATCTCGTGGATCTTTATCTTCACGAAGACCCATGAAGATGGGATGTCGCGCCTGAAGATCTTGCGTCCATTCCGTAAACTTGATTTCTGCTACAAGGTTTGGCTGAACCCAGGTGGCAGGTGAATTTGTTTTTGGTGGCTTCCTGAACGGTGACCGTTCAATAATTAGAGGTTGCATTTTTTTGTACAATGACTGAAGCGATTTAGAGTTGAAGCCGCTGCCACTATGCCCCACATAAGTCAGTTCGCCGTTTTGATAAACCCCCAACAAGAGCGCCCCAAAAAATTGCCTGGAGTTCCTGGGTGCAGTGAAACCAGCGATCACTACTTCCTGCCTTTGGTTCACTTTTATCTTAAGCCACGACTTAGTTCTGCCTCCGACGTCGTAGCTGCTATCAATCCTTTTAGCCATGATTCCCTCTAGCCCACCTTTTAAAGCAACCTCAAAAAATTGTTCTCCATCGGTGAGCACATGATCGCTGTATTTAATCACATCGTGGGAAGCCGGTATGGCTTGTTGCAAAATCTTTTTACGCTCCAGCAGCGGGAGTTGTGTCAAGTCTTTACCATTGAGCCATATGATGTCAAAAACATAAAAGCACAGGTGACCTTCCCTTGTAGTTTGCCAATTTTGCAATAGCTGAAATTCTGCTCGTCCTTCTTCGTTCACTGCTACAATTTCCCCATCAAGCACTGCCCGGAGTTTGAGCGGCTGCAGCGCCTCTGCCACAGGTGCATATTTGTCTTTAAAAGAGAGATTGTTACGAGAGAGTAGATCAAAGTTGTTTTGGTCGATATAAGCTAGTGCCCTGTAGCCGTCCCATTTTATTTCGAATAACCAGTCAGAACTGCTAAAAGGCTGATCTGTCAACACCGCCAGCATCGGCTTTATCGGCATTGGCATTTGAACATCACCACCCAACAGGTGATTAGCCACAGGTGACGCATCTATATCAGGGACTTTTTTTTTAGCGGACTGCTTCTTTGAAGACCTTTGCTTTTTGGCAACAGGCGTAACTTTTACCTTCTCCTTATTCCCTGGCTTTTCTACTCCCCTTTTTGAGGCTTCGGCCTTTTCAGGATGTTTCACTGTGGCACCATGCTCTTTCGCAACCTGAGCTAGTGTTTTGGCGGATCGAACAGATTTGTTTTTTGTCAGCACATCTACCTCTGTTGAGTAACGGTCCTCTTTCTTCACTAGAAGCCACGATCTTCCCTCTTCATCTTTCAAACTAAACAAGGCGAAATCGCCCTTGAGTTTCTTCCCTTTCAATGTCAACTTTATGTTTCCTGAATGAAACTGCTTCAGCAAAAATTTTTCCTGCTCTTTCACACTCAAGTCGTGACCTTCCATCGGAACATAGGTTCCTTCATCCCATATAATCACTGTTCCTGCGCCGTAGTTGCCCTCTGGTATCTGCCCTTCGAAATCTTTATACTCGTAGGGATGGTCTTCAACAAGCATAGCCAGCCTTTTATCCGCAGGATTTAGTGAAGGACCTTTAGGTACTGCCCAGCTTTTAAGAACTCCCCTTATTTCAATTCTGAAGTCATAATGCAGGTGAGAGGCATCGTGTTTTTGAATTACGAAGT
>DASQNW010000560.1:0-4782 GCA_035644775.1 Chitinophagaceae bacterium
CAGGCGTTTCGCCTCCTGATAGGCGCGAGAGCTATCTACCTTTCTTATTGCTGCTAAAGCGTTTCCAGCCACAGTGTAGGAGGAGTCGTTTAATGCCGTAGAAAATATGGGCAGGTACTTTGCAAATTGATATTCCCCCAGCTTTTGTATCGCTGCTGCCTTCACCGATCTATGGCCGTCCTTTTGGACAAGAGTAACTAGTGGGTTTTCGACTAAGGTGCGCAAATCCTGTTTGCTTAGATCAAGGTGCTCAACCGCAAAACTGCGGAGACCATGATAGCTGTCATTTAGTGCGAGGAGCATTATTTCCGTTGCACGCTGTTCGTGTTGCTTTTGTACAGCGGCATCAAGAGCTTCCTTTCTGTCCAGGTATTTTCGCCCATTCCTGTATTGAAAAAAGTATTCCTCTAATGTTTTATTTTCTTTTTTTTCTGTCAGGAGCGTTTTCTCGGCGTCAAAGTTTACAAGATCAGGCTTAGACATCGAAACAAAAGTGAAGGTGTCAGTCCTGTTGTTTACCCACACATTATATCGCATTCTGTTGGCCCCATGGTAAACATCGATAGCAACAGGCAGGCGGAAGACTTTGTCAGGCTGGGTTTGATTTACTACCACCTCCACGTTTTTTGCAGATGAGTTATACTTATAAGTGATATCGATCTTTGGGTGACCACTCCCGAAAAACCACTGGTTCCAAAACCAGTGCAGGTCCTTACCTGTTACTTCCTCGAAAGCCAAGCGCAGTTGGTGTGCTTCAGCAGCCTTGAACTTATTGGTGTTGAGATACAAATTCAAAGCTTTAAAAAAAGCGCTGTCACCAACGAAATTGCGCAGCATGTGCAGTATGCGTCCACCCTTATTATAGCTCACAGCATCAAACATATCTTCTTTATCATCATAGTGAAACCGAACCAGATCTTTATGTTCACTACCGCTTTGAAGGTAACCTTGAACTTCCTCCAAATTATGTGCATCAGCAGCATCCTTTCCGTATTTGTATTCGTTCCATAAGTATTCACTATAGTTGGCAAAAGATTCATTCATACTCAGATTCCCCCAGCTTTCTGCAGTAACAAGGTCGCCAAACCAATGGTGAAAAAGTTCGTGCGCAATCACATGTTCCCACCGGTTGCCGTCTGTCAGTTCTCTTGCATCCTGTTGCGCTGTATGGCTGTGCAGTGTGGCTGTTGTGTTTTCCATGGCGCCGCTCACGTAGTCCCTTGCAGTGATCTGTGCGTACTTAGCCCAGGGATACTCAACTCCCGTGATGGTTGAAAAATATTTCATCATTTCGGGTGTGTGCCCGAAGATTTTTCTTGCAACCGGAGCATATTCTTTTTCTACATAATAGCTCACTTCTTTCCCCTTGTACTGGTCTTTCACAATAGCATATTCGCCGATCCCAATAAAAAATAAATAAGGAGCATGCGGAAGATCCATTTTCCAGTAATCTGTGCGGGTGCCATCTGCATTGGGTTTCTGGCTCATAAGCTTTCCGTTGCTTAACGTAACGTATTTAGAAGGCACCGTTAAATAAAATTCCTGAGTGGACTTTTGGTTTGGTTTATCAATTGTGGGCAAATAGACAGAGGTGGCTTCAGTTTCTCCCTGCGTCCAGATCTGGGTAGGCTTTTTCTCCTGTCCAAGCGGATTGATAAAGTATAATCCTTTTGCGTCAGTAATGGCAGCGCTACCTTTCGCCTTGAATTCGTTGGGTTTAGCCGTATACTCGATGTATACCGTGTAAGCCTCCCCGCCTTTGTATGTTTTATCCAGATCAATGTCCAGTAAAAAGCCGTCGTAGGTATGCTTCAGCGGGTTGCTTTTTCCATTTTTTACTAATGCCACCTGCTTTATGTCCATACCTTTTGCATCCAACAGCAAAGAATCCGTTGCATAGAAATGCGGTTTTAGAGTTAGCCATGCTTTACCATTCAACTGGGCCTTACTATAATCGAATTTTGCGTCAAGCTTTGTATGCAGCAAATCATTTATCCGTTCCGCTGTAGCCATATAAGTTCCCGTGGAGTGGGGGCGCTGCGCATTCACAAACGTTATCAATAAGCAAAAAAATAAGAGAAAAAAAGGTTTCATTCTATTGTTTTCTATGTAAAAAATACTTTTGTCAGTAAAGGGTTTCAACTGCTCTTTTGAAGCATGTACAGCTAATTACTTTAATTTTGATCATCATGAAAAATTTTCTGCTCATTTGCATTAGCTTCTGTGTGTTTTCTGTTGCAAATGCACAAAAAATATATTTCATGTATTTGCAGTCTGAGAATGGAACTCCTTTTTACATACGCATCGGAGAAAAAGTTATTAGTTCGTCTGCAGAAGGCTATCTTATTGTTCCAAAATTGAGAGACAGCACTTATAATTTTTCTGTTGGTCGGTCGGGCAAGCAGAACGAGTTGCAATTTACTGTAACTATCAACAAAAATGATCGTGGGTTCCTGATCAAAAATGATAATGAGTTGTTTTACTTATTTGATCTGCAGACATTAAACATCCACAAGCCGGTTCCCGCGTCTGCATCCAGCGGTGTACAGACAACTTCGAGAACAGATAGTTTTACAAAGCTCCTTGCCAAAGCTGCGGACGATTCTACCTTGCTTACACAGGCAATTATAGTGGAGCAGCCAAAAAAAGCACTTGCCCCGCCGACCACTGTTGTTGTTGATCCCACGCCAGCAACAAGCATATCATCGAACGGTGCAAATGAAACAGCAACTGCATCTGGTGAAGAAGCTACTAGGTCAACTGAAGCAAGCACCGCAGCCACTGAGGTGATTACAACAGTCACTGAAGAATCAAAGTCAGTAAAACAGGATACCGTCAGACCAATTGCTTCTGTTCCCGCGGCGCAGGTAGAAGTTCAGACAAAGGATACTGTTACCACCGCTGCGGCTTCGTATTCAGAATCCAAAGAGACTTCTCCTCTCGTTGAACAAAGGTCTGTGGAAGAAGAAGTTTATGTGCGATCGGTTGTTACACGGCAGTCGGAAAGTTCAACTGGCGAAGGATTCGGCCTTGTGTTTTTGGATAAGTATAGTGACAGTGTCGACACCATCCAGATTTTAATACCTAATCCGTCTTATGTTTTTGGTGATTCTACTAAAGAGCCTCCGAAAAAGGAATTCTTAGAAATCACGTCACGTTCCGAATCACTGGCCAAAAGTTCTGGAAAAGGAAAAGTTAAAGAGAAAAAAGCTGCACCGGTTGAAAAGACAGGATGTAGTTCCGCTGCGAATGATGACGATTTTTTCAAACTTAGAAGAGATATGGCTGCAAAGAAGACGGATGATGATATGATAGTGCAGGCACGGAAGTATTTTAGAAGTAAATGTTTCCGCACAGAACAAATAAAATATCTAAGCAATCTTCTGTTAAGTGATGCGGGCAAGTACAACTTCTTTGACGCTGCTTATAATCATGTTTCCGATCAGCAAAAGTTTCAGACATTAGAAACTGAGTTGAAGGATGATTACTATAAAAACCGGTTCAAAGCTCTCGTGGCAAAATAGCAGCAATGCCCAGGTATTTTCTGGAGGTTGCCTATAAGGGGAACCACTACAGTGGGTTTCAAAAGCAACTAAATGCCAACACCATTCAGTCGGAGCTCGAAAAAGCAATCTGCACACTTCAGCGGCAGCAGGTATTGCTCACGGGTTCTTCACGAACAGATGCCGGAGTACACGCGTTGCAGAATTATTTTCATTTCGACCTTGATGATCTTCATCATCAGTTTGTTTACAAACTCAATGCAATCTTACCAGCCGACATCGTTGTAAAAAGAGTTATCCCTGTGCATGCAACAGCCCATTGCAGATTTGATGCAATCGGCCGAGAATATGTATATAAGTTGTACAGTCGCAAAGATCCGTTCGCACACGGGTTTGCCTTTTTCTATCCTTACTGCCTAAACAAGGAGGCCATGAGCCAGGCTGCAGGCATTGTGAAGCGACGTAAAAATTTTTATGCATTTACAAAGACAAACTCGCAAGTGAAAACTTACTCCTGTGCGGTGAAGGTAAGCCACTGGACGTTTGAAGCTGACGAGTATTCTTACACTATAGTAGCCAATCGGTTTCTGCGCGGCATGGTGCGGCTTCTTACTGCCAGCATGTTGGCAGTTGGTAGAGGTAAACTAAGTATCGCTGCCTTTGAAGAGCTCTTTGATAGCAGCAGCAAGAGTGGATTTTCCGTGCCTTCGGTCGGTCTATACTTAAAAAAAGTGGTGTTTCCGGAAGACTATTTCGAGGAGTAGTGTTTCACAGTTTTTTAAGGGTTTCTCCCTAAAAAGATTTGGAGTGGAATAATAGTTATCCATATCTTTGCATCCGCTTTTTGAAAGTTTGACGTCTACTAAAAATGCTCGAATTCTGTTTCACATTTTTTTAGCAGAAATGGTTCAGAATAAATTTGTTAGGAACAAAATGTTTCCTATCTTTGCAGCCGCTTTTTGAATGACGATATACTCACAACACAGCCCGCAGATTTAAAAATCTTTGTGAGTAAAAAACCACTTAAAATTTGGAACGAAATACATACCTGATGTATCTTTGACGTCCACTTTTTGAACATCATTTTTCAGCTCTTTTATATTTTGTTAATGACTCTAAAATTGCTTCAGTTCAACTGAAATAATTTTGGATAGTAATAGACTGGCTCTTAACTTTGCACTCCCGATCAAAAATCGGGTGGCAAACAAAGCCAAAAGTTCTTTGAAAGTTTGGAAGCAACAGCACGTAAATCTTAATGATTTACAATAGGTAAGCAAGC
>DASQNW010000561.1:0-3286 GCA_035644775.1 Chitinophagaceae bacterium
ACAAACTTTCTCCAGCGGTATCGAAACCCATGGAGATGCGCGGCAACCGATGGCGATCAAGTATTTTCTAGTCGCTATTCTGTTTGTGCTATTTGATGTAGAAGTGATCTTTTTTTATCCTTACGCTGTTAATTTCAGAGAGTTAGGTTGGAGCGGTTTTTGGGCTGTACTGATGTTTGTAGGCTTTTTTCTTTGTGGATTTATCTACATCATTAAGAAAGGAGCCCTGCAATGGGAGGAATGAGGTAAGCGCTTGACGCAATTGAGAAATTACAAACTAAATTATTATGGCTCGTCCAGTTTCATATAATGTCAATGAAAAGCCGCTGGTGCAGGATATTAGTGTGTCAGCAATGCCCGAGGGGCACCAGGGTGAAGGCTTCTTTGCATCAAAACTAGGTGATGTGGTTGGCCTTGCAAGGAAGAACTCCATATGGCCTTTGCCTTTTGCTACTTCGTGTTGCGGCATTGAGTTTATGGCAACCATGGGATCGCACTACGACCTTGCCCGCTTTGGCTCTGAACGTGTGGGATTTTCGCCCCGCCAGTGCGACTTATTAATGGTAATGGGTACGATTGCAAAGAAAATGGCTCCCGTAGTGCGGCAGGTATATTTACAGATGGCTGAACCTCGTTGGGTAATAGCTGTGGGTGCCTGTGCTTGTAGCGGAGGAATTTTCGATACGTATAGCGTGTTGCAAGGCATTGATCAGGTAGTGCCGGTTGACGTCTATGTTCCAGGATGCCCACCCAGACCGGAAGCTATACTCGATGGAGTAATGCGGGTGCAGGACCTGGTGGGCAAAGAAAGCTTACGCAGAAGAAATAGCGAACACTACCGGAAGCTGCTGGAGAGTTATGGAATTCAATAGAGCAAGAGCAATTTTGGCAAATAGTCACCCCGCTCGGGCTCAATGCTTTTACTATGGATCTGACAAATGATGTAGTCAAAGAAAGACTGATAGAACAATTTGAAGAGCAGGTTGGGGCATTTGAAGAGCCTTATGGCATGCTTAGCTTCGAAGCAGCAGCTGAACTGAACCTTAAAGTTCTGAACTTTCTAAATAGCGAAGATTTAGGTTTTCAATTTCTTACTGATCTTACAGCGGTTCATTACCCTGCGTTTGCAGGACGAGAACTTGCAGTAGTTTATCACTTGCACAATCTCGTTCAGAATGTGCGCCTCCGTTTCAAAGTATTCGTCAGCATCGATAAGCCGGATGTGTATAGCGCTACCGCAATTTTCGCAGCAGCTAATTGGCTGGAACGGGAAGCGTATGACTTCTACGGGGTCAACTTCGTAGGACACCCTAACCTGAAGCGAATACAAAACGTGGATGAGATGGAGTATTTTCCATTGAGAAAAGAATTTCCTCTCGAAGATCAGACAAGAATTGATAAGGATGATGAGATGTTTGGCCGCGGAGGAGATCTCGACTTTGGTAATAAACCAACCGAAGATCGTAGTCGCACCATCAGCGAAGCGCAACAAAGATGAGGATAGGGAGCAGAAATAAATTCTGAATCACAAAAAGATAAATTCTCCCTTTTGGGAGGAGGGTTAAATGCTAACAACTACACAACAAAATAATCTGCTGGAAGGAAGTATTGCCACGGGTACCACGAAATTGAACCTTGGGCCAACCCATCCGGCAACGCATGGTGTTTTTCAGAACATTCTCGAGTTGGATGGAGAACGAATAGTTTCCGCCGAACAAACGATCGGTTATATTCACCGGGCTTTTGAAAAAATAGCAGAGCGGCGCCCGCTCTACCAAATCACCCCTCTTACGGATCGATTAAACTATTGTTCGGCTCCCATCAATAATATGGGCTGGCACCTCACATGTGAGAAGCTGCTTGGCATTTCTACTCCCAAAAGAGTAGATTACCTGAGGGTAATTATAATGGAGCTCGCCCGTATAGCAGATCACCTTATTTGTAACTCTATTGTAGGCGTTGATACCGGTGCATATACCGGCTTTTTGTATGTAATGCAATACAGGGAGTTGATCTATGAAATTTGGGAAGAGGTGTGCGGCTCTAGGTTAACAACAAACATTGGCAGGATAGGAGGTTTCGAACGCGACTTCAATGATATAGCTTTCACCAAACTGGAAAAGTTTTTAAAAGAATACCCCGACGTACTGCGTGAGTTTGAAAACCTCTTCACGCGAAACCGCATCTTCATGGAGCGCACCATTGGTGCCGGACCTATTACGCCTGAGAGAGCCTTAAATTACGGGTTTACGGGACCAAACCTGCGTGCCGCCGGTGTTGATTATGATGTGCGGGCGCATACCCCCTATAGCAGCTACCAGGATTTTGATTTTGAAATACCGGTTGGCAAAACGGGCGATTGCTACGATCGTTTTCTTGTAAGAAACCAGGAAATGTGGCAATCTTTGCGGATCATAGAGCAGGCTTACAAAAAAGTGCAGGACATGAAGGGAGAAGAGGCTTCCATCTTCCATGCTGATGTGCCGGAGTACTACTTGCCGGAGAAAAAAGATGTGTATACCAAAATGGAAGCCTTGATATATCATTTCAAGATTATCATGGGTGAAACGGATATACCGCCTGGCGAAGTGTATAGTTCGGTGGAAGGTGCTAACGGAGAGCTTGGCTTTTACCTGATAAGCGATGGAGGTAGAACTCCGTACCGCCTTCATTTTAGAAGACCTTGTTTTATATACTATCAGGCATATGAAGAATTGATTAAAGGCAGCATGTTGAGCGATGCTATAATTGTGCTTAGTAGCTTAAACCTGATTGCAGGGGAGATGGACGGATAAAGCAACTGCTTATAAATCGTTTCAAAAAGAATGAAATTTTCTGAAGAAAAATTAAGAAAGGTAGAAGAGATCATTGCCCGATATCCGGAGGGCAAAGAAAAAAGCGCATTAATACCCATTTTGCACCTGGCACAGGAGGAGTGGGGCTGGTTGAGTGCTGAAGCCATGGATTACGTGGCAGAAATTCTCACACTAAAGCCCATAGAGGTATACGAGGTTGCAACTTTTTACAGCATGTATAATCTAAAGCCGGTTGGTAAGCATATGTTTGAAGTGTGCCATACCGGTCCTTGCATGCTTAGAGGTAGTGACGAAATCATCGGCTATATAAAAGAGACGCTTGGGATTGAGGTGGGACAAACAACGAAGGATGGCATGTTCACGCTCAAAACCGTTGAGTGCCTGGGAGCATGCGGCTACGCACCGATGATGCAGTTCGGAAAATACTATAGGGAACACCTGACAAAAGAAAAAGTGGAGAAGATAATTGA
>DASQNW010000562.1:0-3809 GCA_035644775.1 Chitinophagaceae bacterium
CAATTGACAGTGGTGCTATCCTGAAAGACGGGCAGGAAATGAGGATTGGCCATCCACAACAAGCCATCGAGTTGGGGATTTCTTACATTCCTGAAGAGCGAAAGAGCCTCGGATTGTTCCTCGACAAAAGCATCACTGAAAATATTGTTGCTGCTCGATTGCAGCGAGGAATGTATAGTGAGAAAAGCAATCATCTTACAGCGGAGGCGTTGAAACAGCAGTTAGATATTCGTACGCCTTCAGTAAGGCAGCAGGTGCGCAAGTTAAGTGGTGGTAATCAACAAAAAGTAGTGCTAGCGAAATGGTTGAATACAAGACCTGACGTTTTGATTGTAAATGAACCCACACACGGTGTAGATGTAGGCGCAAAAGCAGAAATATATCAGCTCTTGAAAAAGCTTACAAGTGAAGGGAAAAGCATTCTGTTGATATCGAGTGAACTGACGGAGGTGTTGCTGCTGTCAGATCGCATTGCAGTAATGCATAACGGCAGCATAAGAGATGTCCTGACACGCGAAAGGGCCACAGAGGAAAAGATAACAGCGCTTGCTTCAGGTTTATAATACACAACCAAATAAACGGAAAAATGAACATCAGGGAACGCTTTCAAGACCGGGTTTTTTCGTTGGCAGCAGCAATCATTCTGCTGTGCGTGATCATGACTATTGTGTACCCTTCTCAATTTGCAACAGCTCAGAACTTCTCGCAACTTCTGCTGAATTTATCGATAGACACTATCGTGGCGGTCGGGATGATGATACTGATGATATCGGGAATGTTCGACTTATCTGTTGGCTCAGTGGTGGCGTTTTCCGGAGGCATGGCTGGATATCTCATGTATTATCATCATGTAAATTTTCTTTTTGCAATAGCTGCCGGGCTGTCTTTATCGCTGGTCATTGGTTTTTTGAACGGATGGCTCATCGCGAAAGTCGGCATAAATCCCATGATACAAACGCTTGCGATGATGGGAATTATACGGGGCTTTGCTTTAATGTTGAGCGGAGCAGGCATTCAGAATTTTCCTTATGGATTTATCTATATCGGGCAATCAAAACTTTTAGGATTACAAGCTCCTGTGTGGTATATGATCGCCATAGTATTAATTTTTCAATTCCTTGTTAGCCGCACCGCTTTTTTTCGGCGCTACTATTTTATCGGCGGTAATGAAAGAGCCGCAAAGCTTTCCGGTATCAGGGTAGAAAGAATGAAAGTCTGGGCATTCGTGATCTCTGCTGGCCTGGCTGGAGTGGCAGGTATTTTATTGTCTTCGAGATTAGGCGCCGCCTTGTCAACCTCGGGCCGTGGTTTAGAACTTCGTGTAATTACAGCCGTTATTCTCGGCGGGGCCAGTCTGGCTGGAGGGTATGGCAAAATCTGGGGTGCTTTTCTTGGAGCACTTTTTATGGCACTTATTAACAACATGCTGATCATTAGCCGTGTTTCAGGCTATTGGCAGGAAATAATATTAGGTTTGATTTTGATTGTCGCAGTGGGCCTTGATCAATGGCTTCTGAAGAAATTAGACAAATGATTTTGTTTATGAAAATGTTGTTCATAATAGTCTTCTTGTTTTTTGCAGGTTGTGAGCCTCCGCCAAAGGCAGGTACTTCTTCAAATGCTCGCCTGGAAACAGCAGATAAATTCATTACTGCCGAACAGGTATCCCCCACAGAAGAATATGTGATGGTGACCACTTCAATCAATCTGCCACTGTATGTGAACCACGATCAGGCTGCGTTCCGGAAATGGGGCGAGAAAATGGGAGTGAGGGTATCCATCCTCGGACCCGCAGAATGGGACGTGCCCACGCAAATCGGAACTATTGAGCAGGTAATTCCCGGACAGCCTGCAGGTCTGTTGATTAATGGAACAGATCCGGGCATTGCACAGGCAGTGCAGAAAGCCGTTGCTGCTGGCATACCAACAGTGGTGTACGATTCTGAAATTCCCAATTCAAACAGGCATTGCTTTATTGGAAGTGACTGGTACGAGATGGGCAGATTGCAAGGTGAGCGGATGGTTAAAATTATTGGCGGCAAAGGCAAGGTAGCCTGTATGGGCATATTGGGGATGGAGAATATGGAAGCTGGCTTCAAGGGTTTGCAAGACGTATTGAAAGGATATCCAAACATACAGTTTGTAGGAAAGTACGATGACAAGGCTAACGTGGAAACGGCGGCCAAGATCACTGCAGACTTGTTGGCTGCACACCCAGATCTTGCCGGTTTAGCAGGTTTCGATTCCAACTCGGGACCCGGAATGGCACTGTCGGTGAAAGAAGCAGGTAAGGCAGGTAAAGTAAAGCTGACGACAGTGGATGCAGAACCCGAGCATCTGCGCCTTGTTAAAGAAGGAGTGATCGATTATCTCGTGGGGCAGAAAAGGGAATTATTTACCTGGCTGGGAGCCCAATTTTTGTACAACATGAGGCATAAAACTTTACAGATTTCCGGCAACGATGCACGTGCAGGTGTAGTGCCCATCCCTAAAACTGTAATTACCGGTTCTATAGAAATCGATCAAAGCAACGTAGACGAATTCATCCAAAATGCCAATGTGAATCGATGAAGCAGCAGACGATTAAATTACCTTTTGATGTGCCGTTACTAGAAGTGAAAGAGTTGAAGGCTGGTTCAGTAGCTTGTCTTTACGAACATGGTAACTTGAGGTACCTGAAGGTTGACAGGGAAGAAGTGGTGCGGATGGTGTATAGCGCAGTGAGAGACGAACATTGGGCAACTGCGCCATACCGGCTCGAGTCAGAGAAGCTTATCGTGCAGGAGCGAAGCTTCAATATAAGCTACACAGCTTTGTATGAATTGGGTGATATAAAATACAAGGCTTTTTTCGAGATTGAAGGAAGAGAAGATAACACCATTAGCTTTTCAATGCACGGGGAAGCACTTTCTTCTTTCAAAAGAAATAGGATAGGACTATGTGTGCTTCATCCGATAAACGAATGTGCTGGACAACCCGTTGTGATTGGAACGCCAGGCGGAGGTGAATATCAATCACATTTTCCAGATGCAATAAGTCCGTATCAGCCGTTCAAGAACATCGCAAACATGCAGTACGAAACACCTGGTGCAAGGGTACAGATTGAATTTGAAGGAGATATCTTTGAAACGGAAGATCAGCGCAACTGGACCGACGCTTCGTTCAAAACTTATAGTACTCCTTTAGAGATTCCAATTCCGGTGGATGTAAGTGAGGGCGAAAAGCTGCATCAAAAACTGGTCATCAGTATCCATCAAAACGAGGCTCGCAACTCTGGCACGAATTCGCCTGCATCAATTTACGATAAGCGTGCATTTCCAAAAATCGGTTACGAAAAATTTCACGAAGAGCCACTAAGCGACACAGATATCGCTGCACTTTCTCAGCTGCCTTTTGACCATTATCGTGTAGAAATTCATCTGGACAGCAATCAATGGAAAGATGATTTCAGAACGGCTGTTGATGAAGCCCGTAAACTGAATACCTCTTTGGAGCTGATTATCTTCCTGGAAGGCCGAAACGACGCAAATGCAAACGACTGGATAAATCTAATGCAACAATCGCAGCAATGCATTACACGTATCCTGCTGGTATCAAACAACGGCAATGCTATTCCTGCTCCTTTTCCGAAATTGTATCAGGCAATGAGAGAAAAACTTCCTCATGTGAAGATCGGCTACGGAACTGATGCATTTTTTGCTGATCTCAACCGCAACAGACCTTCCTCCGATATGGAGTTTGACTTTTTGAGTACACCCTTAACTCCACAGGTGCATGCGGTAGATACCCGCACGATCATAGAAAACCTG
>DASQNW010000563.1:0-3076 GCA_035644775.1 Chitinophagaceae bacterium
CGAGGTGGTTGTATACAACCGAATAGTCGGGAGTACTCGGATGCATACGTTCTAGTTTTTCGATACCCTTCTTAAAGAGTTCTTTAGCGGGTTCCGTAAACTTTTTAGCTTCTGCTTTTTTCTGCATTTCCTTCACTTCCCGTTCATTCACATCACCCCCAAGTTCCTCCTTTATGCTCTTTAGCTGCTGCTGCAGAAAGTATTCTCTTTGCTGCTTATCAATCTCCGTTTTGGTTTTGTTGGTCACTTTGTTCTTGAGCTCGGCAAACTGTAATTCTTTTTGAAGCAGTTGCATCAGCAAGTCAGCCCTTTCCTGAATGTCGTCAATCTCCAACAGCCGCTGCTTTTCTTTTATTTCTGTATTGAGGTTGCTTGAAACGAAGTGTATTAAAAATGAAGGACTCTCAATATTGCGCAGAATGATGGAGGCTTCGGTTGGAATGTTAGGTGAAAGCTGTACGATCTCTGTAGCAAGATCTTTTATGTTAGCGATGTAAGCAGCAAAGTCGGCGTCTTTAGGCGGATCATTTTCCTCCAGCACAAGAATATTTGCTTTAAAGTAAGGCTCCTCTGCGGTTAGCGATTGCACTGAAAACCGGCTCCTACCCTGAATAATAATAGTAGTTCCCCCGTCAGGCATTTTTATCTGCTTCACTATTTTGGCAACAGTGCCGATAGTCTCCAGGTCCTTGAACACGGGATCTTCAATGCTGCTATCCTTTTGTGCAATCACCCCAATGAGTTTATTGCCCTTGTAGGCATCATTAACAGCCTTAATGCTCTTGTCGCGGCCAACGGTTATTGGTAATACCACACCTGGAAAGAGTACCGTGTTGCGCAATGGCAATAATGATATTTCTGATGGAATGTCGAGGTTGTCTGCACCATCTGATTCTGACTCATTGATGGGGATGATTGGTATGAAATCTAATTCCTCTTCGGTCTTTGCATTAAAATTCACTCAAAACAATTTAGTTACACATACTAAGTACACTACTAACTGCAAATGTAAATCAGCACTGTGTGATCGTCAATATTAATGCCGTAGAAGAGAATCAGCAAAAATGGCAGAAATAAAAATCCCTCCGAGATGGAGGGATAAAAACTTGCCAATTAGAGGCTGATACCAACCGCGAGTTGAATACCCTGGTTTCTCCACTTGTCCTGATTGTCGATATCGCTAATATTATTTAAGCCTACAACGTATCGTGCTGAGCCAACGAACTTGCTAATCTTCAACTGAGCACCACCTACGATGGAGAAATCTCCATTCTTAAATGCGTTCTGCCCGTTACGTAGTAAGTTTTGATCTTTGTTCATCAATATACCGAACTGCGGTCCTGCCTGCAACGTAACGAAGTTGCCGATGAATTTATAATTGAGAAGAATTGGTATAGACAAATAATTGAGCTTCACATCACCTTTTCTAAACGCTGAAAATGCGTCTGAAGGCACTTGCTTAAGGCTCGTATCGGTTCTTGTGTTTGTTTGCACGAACAGAACTTCTGGCTGAATACCAATTTTGTCGCCAAGACCAATCATAGCGAACCCTCCTGCTAAATATCCAGTTTTGAATTCCTGTTTAAATGACTTCCCTTCTATCTTAGTTAGGTTTGCGCCAACCTTTGCGCCGATGGTGAATTGTGCGGTGCTAACTTGTGTGATAAGTACGAAGGCAACAAGTGCGATAAGTTTAGATTTCATAAAGATGATTTTACTCAAAATTTTCAACTATAATGCCACCTACCAAATTTTAGCTGTTAAAAAAGAAGTAATCTTAAAATATAAAGCCGGTGTTAACACTTAGAATAGTAGAGAGTTGATTTTCTGTACCTGGAATGAAATAGTTCAACATGACCTGCGGCTGAACGAAGAATTTTCCTAAGCTTAACTCAGATTTTAAAATTGCCGCAGCAAACAAGGGTTGAAATTTCGAGTAGCCATCGAGGTTAGTATTTTCTGTTTGCTGTAGTTGCGTTTTGCCGGTCAACAGGTTAGACCGGTGCATACTCGTTGTTTGATTGAAGCCAAAACTTTGAGTGCCGCTCGTGAAACTTAACTGTGGCGTTAGTCGTGCAAATGTTTTAGCGCCAAGGACATTGAGCCAAAAAAAATCGTGTCGCACTGAAACAGCCACATTTAAATCACGCACACTCTCTTCTGTTTCTATCGTAGAAGTGGAGCTTGTCGGATTCTTGCGCTTGCGCAATTTCACAATGTGGGTTTCTCTTTCTTCGATTGAGGTTCTGCTCCCCCATCCATAACTCACCGCCAGTGCAGGCTTAACCCAGGACTTTCGATAGGTGAAATATCCATAAAGCTCATTCTGCAACGGAGATGTATAGAAGCTAAGCGTGTCTTTGGTGAAGTAGTGAGTGGCGGCTATGCCCCCGATGAAATCAAAATTTTTAAGGTAGTCGTATGATAATGTTGTGGCAAGCTGATATGCATTAAAACCTTGCTGTTCTTTCAGAATATTTCCACTGGCGCTGATACCAAGTCCTGATTTGTTATAGTAACCAACAGCAGGCGACAACACCATTTGCCTAAGCGTTTGCAGGTTACTAGAACCGGCCGCTACATGATCAAAAAAATTGCTGCTGGCGTTTACGCTTACAATAGCAAAACTTCGGGGCCTTAACAGTGAATCAAGAAAAGAATCCAGTTCGCTAAATAACGCCTCGTAGTCTGTGGAAATATCTGTGATAGGATCTTTGGATAGGCTGTCTTTTTGTGCATACCCCTGGTTGGCAGCGCAAAGGATTAGAAAGAAAATGGCAAGGTTTTTCAGCATCTCGATGGTTTCGTAGGCGTAAATTATAAACTCATAACTAAACTCCTGCGGGTCAGGGGCAAGTTTAACATTAGCACCAATTTACACAAGTTCCAACAGGGTGATCTCCGGCATAATGCCCACACGGCCCGGGTAGCCAATAAAGCCAAAGCCTCTGTTCACATAAAGCTTTTGCGCTTGTTCCTCATAAAGTCCCGCCCACTGCTTATATACGTATTGCACAGGGCTCCACTTGAGCCAGGGCAGCTCAACTCCGAACTGCATACCATGTGTATGACCTGA
>DASQNW010000564.1:0-2549 GCA_035644775.1 Chitinophagaceae bacterium
CAGGATCAACTCTGAAACATATTCATCTTTGCGCTGGCGTCCCAGCTTAATGCCGCGTTTCTGCAGCTCCGCTAAAACCAGGCGAAAATGTCCCCATTCTTCTGTCACTACCGGCGCCAGTGCAGACACGAGTTGTTCCCGTTCGCTATAATGTTGGATCAGCGAGATGCAGGCAGTGGCAGCTTTCAGCTCGCAATAGGCATGGTCAGTGAGTATCGCTTCAATGGAAATTGCCGCCAGGTTCACCCATCGCGGATCGGTCGGTAAATGGAGACCCAAAATCGTCTTGGTATCAGGAGAGGGTTCAGATGTGTGGTGCATGAGCAAAAATAAGCTGCATCATCAAAAGCAATGTAGCAGGCACCGCATGATTTCGCATTGGTTATTTATTAGCTAAATAGCAGCAGGCGATAGCTGAAAGCCGTTGTTTTGAAGTATTTTCCTTAGTTTTGCCGCCAAAATCATCGGGTATCTATCGGATGTCTTTCTAAATAATCAGCGATGTCATTAACTACAGAAAAAAAAGCAGAAATTTTTACAAATTACGGTGGTGCAGCAGCTAATACCGGTTCCATAGAAGCTCAGATTGCAGCTGTAACAGAACGTATCTCTCAAATTTCCTCTCATCTCCAACAAAACAAAAAGGATTTTTCCACACACAGAGGTTTGATGCAATTGGTAGGAAAGCGCAGAAGATTGCTAAATTATCTTCAAAAGCATAATCTGCAAGGATATCGTACTTTGATTGAAAAATTAGGTATAAGAAAATAAAGGCCAGCTTATTACAGGAATATTCCCAACTGCAACCGGTTGGGAATACTTGTTTTATACTCCTACTTAAAACCATCAAAACTTAGAACATGTTGACTCAAAAATTCAGTACATCTTTCGATATAGGTGACGGCAGAGAAATCACCATTGAAACAGGCCGTTTGGCTCGTCAGGCCGATGGATCGGTTACCGTTCGCATGGGCAAATGTGTGCTACTCGCCACTGCCGTAGCTAACGAAGAGCCCAAAGAAGGCCAGGACTATTTTCCATTGAGTGTTGATTACATGGAAAAGTTCTCCTCTGCAGGCCGCATTCCCGGTTCATTCTTTAAAAGAGAAGGTAGACTTAGTGACTATGAAGTTCTAATCTCGAGGCTTATCGACCGTGCTTTGAGGCCGCTTTTTCCAGATGATTATTTGTGCGATGTGCAGGTTATTGTCACGCTGATTTCTAGCGACCCCGAAATAATGCCCGATGCGATGGCTTGCCTTGCTGCCTCGGCTGCTCTTGCAGTTTCAACAATACCCATTCAGGAAGTTATCTCGGAAGTAAGGGTTTCAAGAATCGATGGCCAGTTCAAGATCAATCCTACACGGGCTGAAATGGAAAAATCAGACATGGATTTCATCATTGCTGCCACCGAAAAGAATATTATGATGGTAGAAGGTGAGGCGAAGGAGTGTAGTGAAGCAGAGCTGGTAAAGGCTCTTGAAGTGGCCCATGAGGCAATTAAGGTGCAGATTAAGGCACAGCAAGAGCTTCGCGATCTTGTAGGTGTTGGCCCGAAGCGTGATTATCCAAGACCCGAGCAGAATGAAGTTTTGCGTCAGAGGGTAGAGGATTTTGCTCGGGAGAGAATGGCAGCCTTTTCCAAAGCTAATTTGCCCAAAACTGAACGTAAAGAGGCATATAGAAAAATTTACGAAGACCTAAAAGAGGTTCTTGGGCAAGAGGCCAATCTACCGGAAGGGGAAGAGATTGGAGACGATGTAAAGAAAATGGTCAAGAACTACCTTTCCGATCTTCAATATGAAGTGGTGAGGGATATGATACTCAATGATCGAATTCGCCTGGATGGCCGCGGCCTTGAGGACGTTCGCCCATTGGATATGGAAGTTGACGTTCTTCCTACGCCGCATGGCGCTGCACTGTTTACAAGAGGTGAAACCCAATCACTTACTACAGTTACTTTAGGCACTCCTTTAGACGAGCTGCTCGTTGAAAGTGCGCAGACTTCTGAGTATTCTAAGTTTATTCTACACTATAATTTTCCTCCTTTTTCCACCGGTGAAGTAAAATTCCTAAGGGGGCCAGGCAGGAGAGAAGTAGGGCATGGAAACCTTGCGCTCCGGTCGCTAAGGCAAATGATGCCTGCGGGTGACTTTGCTTACACGGTGAGGATCGTAAGTGATATTTTGGAGTCGAACGGATCTTCCTCAATGGCAACGGTTTGCGCCGGTTCACTAGCTCTGATGGATTCCGGTGTTCCGTTCCCAAAGCATGTGGCTGGAGTAGCTATGGGCTTGATCACGAAAGAAGGGAAGCATGCCGTGTTAACAGATATTTTGGGTGATGAAGACCACCTGGGAGACATGGATTTCAAAGTAACTGGTACTCGTGAAGGCATTTGCGGTATTCAGATGGACATAAAAGTGGATGGACTGTCCATGGAGATAATGACGCAAGCTCTTGAGCAGGCGCGCCGGGGAAGATTGCACATTCTCGACGCCATGTATCAGTGTATACCAGAGCCGAGATCGGATGTGAAGCCTCATGCT
>DASQNW010000565.1:0-5888 GCA_035644775.1 Chitinophagaceae bacterium
AGAAATATACACCTTCTCATGAAGGCAAAGCTTTACAAAAAATACCTGATCTTCATATAGTTCCTCTTTTCCAATAAAACTTTCATCAAAAAACCCAATTCTGCCGAGTACTTCTTTTCTAAAGATCAATCCACATGTGCAAAAACTCGCCCCCGTTCCGAGCGGGTAAAGAATAGTAGCCAGTTCAGGTGGATTGTACAAAATTTCTGAAGGTGCACCCACACCAATAACTATATCCTGCTGCATTCTATCAGACCAGCTATACCAGTATTTTGTTGCCTCACAAATTACTGATGCCGCAGGCATACGTTCAAATATCAACACCTGTTCCTTCAGCTTGTCCGGCAATAGTATATCATCTGAATCCAGAAAAGAAACTAAATCACCTCTGGCCTTTGACAACCCGAGGTTTCTGCTTGCAGATGCACCTCTGTTAATATGCCCCTCATGTTCGAGGTAAAAGATTTTTGCAGGGTACTTATTTGCATAAGCTTTTGCAATGGCTGGACTATTATCCACTGACCCATCGTCTATCAATAGCAACTCCCAATTGCTATAGGATTGTTTCAAAACGCTCTCAATAGTTTCTTCCAGAAATCTTTCTACGTTGAAAACGGGAGTTATTATTGAGATCAGTGATTCGTTAGACTTTGTCATTGGGCTATCCTTTGATCCACGAATACAGTTGCTTTTCAAATTCATCACCATTCCAGTTTTTTACCTGGAATCGCCCCAGCTCGTAAATGTTGCTGCGCGTTGACACAGGCTTACTATCGGTTGAGAATGCGGCGGATAGCCCTTCGTTTTTTGCTATATGCAGCGTTGATGTATTGTAGTCTCCATATGGGAACGCAATAGCATTCACTGTGTTCTTGCAATTAAGCTCCAGAAACCTTTTACACTCGGAAATTTCTTTTTGCTGAATTTCGTGGGCTTGGAACTTAAGTGCCGGATGCGAAGCTGTGTGCAACCCGATGTCAATTAAAGGGTGCTCCCCCAGGTCCTTGAGTTGAGCTATTGTTATAGCATTGAACTCCTCATTTAACCAGCTACACCCAGCCCATTCTTTGATAGACGTCATAGTACCCTCAAGACTAACCCCGTATAATGGCCTTATTAACTCCCATACCTTAAGGAACACTTTAGTTCTAATTGTAGGAGGCTCTTCAAGCCATCTCCACAACTTATGTTTCTCCAAATCTCCTTTGTCAAGTAAACCTTCATTTCCAATTTCAAAAACGTACTGTGTGTTATCAACTGTTACTTCCAGAAGCCTCGGTAGCTTTTCGTAAGTTAGAAAAATCATCGTCAGTTCATCCCACCAAAATTGTTTGCCTGTGCCTATGTAATCAGTAGGAACAAAGAAAGTAGCAGGTTGTTTATAGCTCTCGAGCAGTGGTTTAGCTGCTTGATAGTTGTCGGAGTATGCATCGTCAAATGTGAGGCATACATTTTTGAACGCAAAACTTCGTTTGTACAGCTTTGAAACAAGTTGTTCAACACTAATCACGTCAAACTTACGAAGTACCTGTAGGTGTTGTTCAAAATTGGAGGGGCTTACCGCCAGATCCCAGGGGTCAACTTCCACATCTGCAATTCGGTGGTACATGAGAACGATTGCGCGACCAAAAAGGAAGTCTTTTATTTTATTTTTCCAATATTGTTTCAGATCAAAGGGGTTTTGTTGCTTTCGCCGTAATGATTACCTGGTAATGAGGGTCGACTTCATCTAACTGATGCTTCTTAAGTTCTGGCATGCCGAAGCCGTACAAAAAAGCAGCAGCCACCAGTACATTTCCAAAGGTGTCTACCTGCACGTCTTCAGGAATATAAACCTCCTGCAGAAGCTTTCTAATCGATGCCTCGGTGAAAGACCACAACCAGATATCTTTCCATTCACCCTGATCTATATGGCTGATGCCCGGCACGGTGAGCAGAAGTACTCCTCCAGGTTTTAAGACCCGGTAGCAAGTGGCTACGGCGCCTTTTAAATCGTAAATAAACTGCAAAGTTTGTGTCAGAATGATGCAATCAAAACAATCATCCGGCAAATGCGGAGCGTTACTTAGATCTCCCACAAAGGTTGCCTTTGGATTAGTGGCATCGATGTGCATAATGTCGCTCACTTCAACAGAGCTCCCAAAGCGCATTGTATATTCATTGTCGCCGATCTCGAGCACTCTTCCCTGAATGATGTTACAGTTCTGTTTTAGAAAGCTCTCAATGTAGTAGCGATCTATAGGTCCACCCCTCTCATATCCAAAATTATTGCTTAAGGGTTTGGTGCGGTTGAGATCGCCAATAACCACTTTACCTGGCAAGGGAGTGTATGTCTTGTAAAAGCCCATCTTTTGCCCAGCTCTCAATAACGAGGAAGGAAGAATTTTCTTGAACAAGCTTTTCATGATCCAACGAAGTTTTTCACGCCAGCCACTATTTTATAGGCAAACAGACGAAAGTACCATTTCGGGTTATACGCCCAAAGAAGAGAGAGCATTGTTTTATTGCTCTTTTCGTAAAGTGGCTGATTTTTCAGCATGAGATAAAGCTGAATGCCATAGTATCGTTTCCAATTCTGTTCGCCCTTCTCAAGACTTTTTAGCTCGGACTCATTTTGAAGAATTGCTTTCTGCCTGTCCAAAACTGTAAAAGTCGCATCGATCATCATCATCACATTCGAGGACATGTTTGTCGTATGCTTACGATACGCAGCTATAAGTTTGGTATGATGCAGCACAGGGTAGCTTCTGGCAATCTTAAGGTATAGATCATAGTCTTCGCAGGCTTTCAAGGAAGTATCGTAACAGAAATGATCAAATACCCAACGCCTGTACATTACTGTAGCGTGCATACCTATATAGTTCATCTTTAAAAGCTCCTGGTAGTGAAGACCATCCACATTCTTCTTAGGAAATCCTTCCATTCCTTTAAACTGATCGTAGACCTTGAAAGCACCAGAAACAAATGCAACCTTCTCGTCGGGCAGAAGATAACCAAGGTTGATCTCGAGAGCCTCTGGATATAGCCAGTCATCAGCATCAAGGAAAACGAGGAATGTACCCTTGCTGTTTGTAACACCTGTATTGCGGGCCGCCGAAAGTCCCTGGTTTGATTGATAAATGTACTGGACAGAAGGGTATTTTTCTGCAACTGCTTTACTGTCATCTGTTGAGCCGTCATCGACCACTATAATTTCGTAGTTTGAGTGCGACTGTTTAAGAACGCTTTCGACTGCCTCTCCAAGATAGTGAGAGTGATTATAGCAGGGGATGATTACTGTTACTAAGTCCTGTAAGGGTTCTGGTTTCATCATCTAAAGAGAAGTTGTAGGATTGCGTATGAGCAAATTCCGGGACCTTTTCGCACGTCTCTATATGCCATATAAATTGCGTCGTTTCAGCCGGTGTCCAAAAGTTTAATCCGTATTCCTATTGATTGGTAGAAATGAAAGTTCCTGCCGGCCTAAGGGTAAACGGCAGTTGGGGCCTTACATATCCCATCCATTTTCCAAACCATTTCATTCCTTCCCGGTAATCTTCCACGTCAAAATAGAGGCATTCTTCGAAATAATATAACTTGTCATGCGTATCTCTCACAAAGATGATCGAGATGTAATAAGAGCCGTCGTTAAGCAGATTTCCCGGAATGACACACTCACCTTCTAACACGCCCTTGTCATAAAAACCTGGTCTTGTACATACATCAAAAATACATTCCTGAGCAATGGTAAAAAGGTGAATGCCCGTCATCAGGTTTATTCCATCTTTCTTGTTTTCAAATTTAAATCGAACAGTTATAGGCGTCCGTATATCTACCATGTCATACGTAGATGCAAGTTGCGGAATCAGTTCCACTGAGAGCATTTTCACATATTCATTACCAGGAGCATTGCCCGCACTCCACTCCTGTTTCCATAGTTTTTGTTTGTAAGCACTTAGATACTTGTTCACTACGGTTTGAGTGTCCCCGTCAGCAACAACCTTTCCTTTTTGCAGCCAAATTGCTTTTTCACAAAGCGCATTCACTGCCTGCATATTGTGGCTTACAAAAATGATGGTGCGCCCCTTATCAGCCGATACATCCTTCATCTTTCCCACGCTCTTCTTCTGGAATTCAGAATCTCCTACAGCCAGTACTTCATCCACAATTAATATATCCGGTTCGAGGTGAGCAGCAACTGCAAACGCCAGGCGAACATACATTCCAGAAGAATATCGCTTTACAGGCGTGTCTATGAATTGCTCTATCCCGGAGAAATCAACAATTTCGTCAAACTTGCTTTTAATTTCATGTTTTTTCATTCCAAGCATATAGCCGCTAATGAAAATGTTTTCCCTCCCGGTTAGCTCGGCATGGAACCCTGTGCCCACTTCAAGCATACTGCTTATCCTGCCTCTACCCCTTATAACTCCCTCTGTAGGTTTAATTATTCGGGACATTATTTTCAAGAGCGTAGATTTTCCTGCTCCATTTCGGCCGATGATGCCCCAAACTTCTCCTTCTTTAACCTCAAAGCTCACATCCCTCAGTGCCCAAAGGTATTCTTTGGAAGTAGAGTCTTTGTTGGATACACCTCCGTTCATAAAGAACCTATTTTCCTTTTGCCGCAGAACATTACGCCGCCACCAGAGGCTCACGTCGTGACGTAAAGACCCTGTTCCCAATGTACCCAATCGGTAAAGCTTGGAAACCCCGGCACATTCAATTACATTTTCTGACATCGCAAATATTAGATAACATCCATCAAAGCATCGCCCTTTTTATTAAAAAGCAATAACCCTACAGATAGGGTGAACAACATAAAAACAGTGCTATAAAACAATTGAAAAGCAGAAAAATCGCCTTTCCCTACAAATGCATACCGAAATAGCTCAAACTGAGATGTCAACGGATTGATTTGAACAAACCATTGTATATCTTTTGGAACAATCGTTAACGAGTAAAAGACAGGACTTACAAACATCAACAAACTAATAAATAGTCCGATAAGATTTGCAAGGTCCCTATACTTTGCAGTTAACACCGAAAAAATTAAACCTGCTCCAAGTGCTATCCCTGCTACAACAACCACCACCGGTACCGCAGCGAGAAAATTAATCGGAGCGATACTGATGCCGCCTTTGAAATAGTAGTACACCATTATCAGAAGTAGCAGTGCAAGCTGAATACAAAAGCGGAGGCAATGAAGTAATAAGGTCGAGAGAGGCGTTATTATCCGGGGAAAATAGACCTTGCTGAAAACTGCGATATTTTGAGTAAATGTCGTCGATGTACCAGAAAACACATCAGTGAATAGGCTCCACAAAGTAATGCCCGTAAGATAAAACAACACCGGTGGTACGCCTCCTGTTGATAAACCTATTACTTTATTGAACACGACAACATAGGTAAATACCGTTAAAATGGGCTGGATCAGCAACCACAAAGGACCCATTAAGGTTTGCTGATATCGAACCAAAAACTCTTTTCTCACCAGCCGGAACAACAGGTCCTTGTAGGCATAGAGCTCTTTTAAGCTTGCACCCAACCAAGTGCTCTGTGGTTTAATCTCCCAGTCCCAGGAATTGGATTTAGCTGATTTATTCTCGATTTGCATGTCGCTGCGGTAAATATATATTGTCAAAAATTTATTTCAAAATCTTTGAGTGAGACTAAAACTTTCTTCTTGCAATTCTGCGTATCGTGGGTAGCCATGCATGGGGCAGTAGAGTTTAAAGTTTCACCCGAAGGCTTCGAAGAATTAAAAAGTATCCGAATGCATCTTCAGAGACACGGCTATTGCGTCATTACCGCCTCTTTACTTCGGGTGCGATACCACAAACTCTCTGTCTTTTTGACGGCGTCATAGGCATGATACTTACGTGCTTTTCTTCGGACAACGTCTCTAT
>DASQNW010000566.1:0-6276 GCA_035644775.1 Chitinophagaceae bacterium
CTTTTTATAAGGAAACGATTCATCCTGGTAGCGGAATGCCATCACCTGCGCTTTATAGCACAGAAAGAAAGCCTGGATTCAGCATTCCTGTAGCTCGAGACTTATACCTGCGTAATGACTGGAACGATTCCATGTTGCAGAAGATTATCAAAAGCCCATTGGGGCCGAAAGGCAAATACGTGTATAGCGACAATGATTTTATCCTTTTAGGAAAAATAGTGGAAGCGGTTTCAGGAATGCCTCTTAATGAGTACGTACACAAGACCTTCTATGCGCCGTTAGGTATGATTACTACTACCTTCCGTGCGGGTGAACGTTTTGGCGTGGAAAGAGTAGTGCCTACTGAGCACGAGCATTATTTTCGCCGGCAGCTGCTAAGAGGTTATGTACACGATGAAGGCGCAGCTATGTTTGGAGGAGTATCGGGGCACGCCGGGCTTTTTTCCGATGCCTACGATCTTTCACTTCTTTACCAGATGTTGCTTAATGGAGGCGAACTTAGAGGCCGTCGGTTTTTGAAAAAACAAACTATTGACCTTTTTACTGCCTATCAAAGCAAAATAAGCAGAAGAGGCTTAGGTTTCGACAAGCCTGAGAAAGACAACGCTTCAAGAAGAGAACCATATCCTTCCGCTTTAGCCTCGGCCGATACTTACGGCCACACGGGATTTACCGGCACTTGCGTTTGGGTAGACCCTGCACATAAACTGGTGTACGTCTTCCTATCAAACCGGGTATACAACACACGTGACAACAATCTTCTGGCCCGCCTCGGGGTAAGGGGCAAGATCCAGGATGCTATTTACAAAGCATTAAATGTCGAAAAAGTAGCACCCCAAGCAGCGGAAGCGCCGGAAAGTATCACTGCTGTCGGGGAATAACTATTGCGTCTCAAATGCTTATTGATTGCCTGCTCCGCCCGGCCGGGGCTTGTTTTGTGGAGCCGGTCTTGGTGCAGGCTTTTGCGGATTTCTGGGGGGTCTGCCGTCCTGCTTTTGCTTTGCAATAGGGGGGTTGTTCTCCCTTGGCTTCCCCTCGTGAGGCTTTTGCTGCATGTTTTTCTGAGCACCATTACCCTTCGGCAGGCCCTGATTTCTGCCCGTTGCATCACCTCTTTGGTGTCCGCCGCTTTGCTTTTGATGTCGCCTTTTTTTATCAGCCTTTTCAAGGCTTCTCAAACTGATTTGGCCCACCACGTCAACAAATTCGGGCTCTATCTCCTTAGGTTTTGAAGAAACCACTTCAACGGCCTCTAGTTCTTCGGGAATGGTATTTTGCATGTTGAGTGAGCGGATCTTCCGGACTCTTTCAATGGTTAACGGGTATTGTTTTGTGCTGTCTGGCAACACATACCACATCAGGTTTTTGAAGATGTCTTTTTTAATAAGTGTAGCTGTACCTCTGCTTACCTGGAGTATATCGGCATTTTCAGGAAACCCCTGGAGAGCATCCAAATAGGTGTCCAGTTCATAATTTAGACAGCACTTCAATCTGCCACACTGTCCACTTAACTTGGTTTGATTTATGGAAAGGTTCTGATATCGTGCAGCTGCCGTGTTTACAGATTTAAAATCTGTAAGCCATGTGGCACAGCATAGCTCCCGTCCGCAACTTCCAATTCCACCCACTTTTGCCGACTCCTGCCGGGCACCTATCTGGCGCATTTCAACCTTAAGCTTAAACTCTGAAGCATATATTTTAATGAGCTCGCGAAAATCTACCCGGTCATCAGCAATATAAAAGAAAGTAGCTTTTTTACCATCCGCCTGTATCTCCACTTCGCTAACTTTCATTTCCAGTCTCAACTGCCTTGCTATGGCCCGGCTCTTCACCAGGGCTTCTCTTTCGCGGCTTTTGTTGTGCTTCCACAAGTCGAGATCGCGGTCCGTAGCTCTTCGTAATACCTTTTTTATATTTGCGTTGAATTCATCAACACCTTTTTTCTTCATCTGAAGCCTTACAATTTCTCCTGTTAGAGAGACCTCCCCCACATCGAACCCTGCAACTCCTTCTAACGTAATCAGATCACCTTTTTCGAATAACTGGAGAGTGCCATTTCTGTAAAAATCTTTACGGCTTCCGTTGTTAAAGCTTACCTCAATTACTCTACACACATCATTTGCATCGTCAATCGGCAAATTCACCAACCAGTCATACGCATTCATCCGGTTGCAGCTATTAGTACCACAACTGCCATTGCTTTTACATCCATTTGGAGTTCCCGTGCCACAACTGCCACAGCCCATGCTTATATTGTTTACATGTTAGTAAAAGGAGCGTGTATAAGGCAGAAGTACAGCTAAAAAACACTGTAGAATCGGCAATCAGCAAGTACCTACGTACAGTTGTTGCGATATACGGATTGAACATGCGCCTGGCGCATTGTCGATCAATCAGTTTATAGAGAGTATTCGATAGCTTTTTAAACCTTCCTGCACTTTACCAGCACTCCACGTATATATATTGAATGGCGTAAACGCCAGTACCGCAAATATAATTTTTTTATAACACCGATGATCACCAGACGAATATTACACAGCAATGATGAGTTTGTTTTTAACAATGTGGAACACTTTAATACTGAGGGCATGAAATAGAAGTTTGGGATTAGCATTGCGCTCAATATAATAGGCAGCTTTGTCTATCTCCTCAGAAATAGCGTTCTTTTGCTCAAGATTCATCATCTTATTTAAACGGGAAACAAAGTCACTTTCACTGGCTGATAAACTGCTGGTTAGCTCCTGATTGTTATGATGCGAGGTTTCAAGGCGGATGGCTTGCTCCAGAAGCTGTGTGAAATACATGAGAAACTGTTTTTGTGTTTCTCTCCCAAGTCGAACAATTTCTTCAATAATTTTCAATACGCCTACTTGTGGCTTCAAAGAAGCATTTAGCCACTCCCGCAGCAGCCCATGGAAGTCATGATCTGCATGTTGCACCAGATGCAAGGCCTCCCTGTAGTCTCCGGTGCTTGTTAAAGCAATTTGATGTGCTTGCTCTACGCTGATGTTACTCTTTTCTATTAGTGCTGCTTCGATGTCTTTGCTTTCTATAGCTGGAACCTTTACCAATTGGCAGCGCGAGAGAATAGTAGGTAGTATGTTGGCCTCATTCTCCGCAACAAGAATAAACAGCGTGTCTGTTGGTGGCTCTTCAATCAGCTTAAGCAATTTATTACCTTCTCTTCCCAGGTATTCGGGCATCCAAAGTATCAAGATCTTGTAGCCGCTCTCGAAACTTTTGAGACTCAGCTTCCTCATAATCTCGTTACATTCCTGTGCCGTAATATTTCCCTGCTTGTTTTCAGCGCCAATAAACTGCAGCCAGTCATAAACATTTCCATAAGCATTAGTGAGCAAAAACTCACGCCATTCTGTGCTATAATCACAACTTACAGCGGCCTGCCCCGCCTTCTTGGGAACAACAGGAAAAGAGAAATGAATGTCGGGATGTATTAGTTGCGCCGCCTTAGAGAAAGAGGGCTGCTGTTGCATCCACGCATCTGCCTCTGCCGCTGATGAGGGGAGCTTGACAACGTCATTTGCGACATCGCCATCGAACAGTGAAGTGGTGGTTAGGCTTCCTGGTGCTGGCGCATGCAAATAATTGGGAAGCAAGCTTATGTAATTAGCGAAACTAATTGCCAGTGGAAGCGCACCGCTGCCCTGCCGTCCTAAAAATAGCAAAGCATGACTGAGCCGGTTAGCCAGCAACATGTTTATCAGGCGTTGCTTTACTTGTTGCTGACCGATGACGTTTTTGAACAGCATGCAGGAAATTATAAAGCGATAATAAGAATTTACGTGCAGTTGCGGTGGACTCAATAAAAAAGCCATCCTTGTGAGATGGCTTTACAGATAATCTTGACCCATTAGTTTAGATGTTTTGTGATTTCCTGGCTCATGGGACTGACCTTGCTCGGAAAAACAGCTATCAGCTTGCCTTTTTCATTCACAAGAAACTTGGTGAAGTTCCATTTGACTGGATCTTCTATCCCAATCTTACTTGCTTCTCCTTCAAGATATTTAAAAAGAGGGTGAATGTCTTTTCCTTTTACAGAAACCTTATCTGCCATTGGGAACGTGACACCATAATTTCTCTTACAGAACTCCTTGATTTCGCTGCTTGAGCCAGGCTCCTGTTCGCCAAAATTGTTAGCAGGGAAGCCCACTACCACCAACTTACCCTTGTACTTTGCATATAAAGCTTGCAGCTCCTCATATTGAGGCGTATGTCCGCATTTGGAAGCGGTGTTTACTATAAGAATCTTTTTACCCTTGAATGCAGAAAAATCGATCTCATTCCCTTCAAGACCAGCAACTTTGAAATCATAGATAGATACTGCCATGATGAATAATGAAAGAACAGCTAAAGAAAAAAGTTTTATCATACTTCTAAATTAATACTATGGAACTTCATATGCACCGATATCGGGCAACCCCACGGGCCTTGTGTTTCCATCAATGTCCAAAGTTATCGAAGTATTCCGTCCTGCATCAATTGCCGGAGACTCTTTCTTTAAAAGAAAGTTATAATAATGCTTGGAGGTGTTGATTGAATCAAATAATGGTTCCTGATTAGTGAGTATTTTGTTCTTGAGAACATTACCAGGCTCATCTTTCATTTTCCAAAGCACATGATCAAAGCTTACGTTGAAAGGCAAACTGCCAGCTTGCTTTACCACTACTTCGTTCTCACCTGAAAGTAAACCCTCACCCCAAAAAATGCAATTGGTAAATACTGCTGTCAAGGTATTGCTGCCGCTGTTTGTGTAGTTCGTTAGCAATAAAACCGGATCGGTACGTTGCAGAAAATTGTTGCTAAAACTGGCGATTGTGCAGTGGGTGAATGTATAATCGCCCCCACCTACCAGCAGCAGGTTTTTACCACAATTACTTATAAGCACATTTTGAGCGTTGATGCTGGAATTAAGAGCGAGAATGCCGGCATCATACGCGTTATTGACTTTTGTTTCAGACAACAGCAGCTTTGGAGTGCTGTTAAAAGAAGGCGCCTGCACCACCAATGCCTGATAGGCATTCTTTATCTCCGCATAGTTGATGATGTTGTTGCGGCTGGAGGGGTTGAAGTAGATACCAGGCCAGCTCGCCGGATAGTTCCTATAAGGTTCATCAAGCCTGTCGCCGGTGAATATAACCCTGGTGCTGTCGTATTTTTCACCAAGAACATGCAAGGTGCCATTTATCAGCAGTGGCGCGTCCGCATGCAAAAAAACCCTGCACCCTTTCTGAATGGTGAGTGTGGCATTTGCAGCCACCTCAAGGCCACCGAGTACCACGTATGGAAGATCATTTGTCCAGGTTTCATCAGACGCAACGATGTGCTTCCTCAAAAAATGAGCGTTCTGACCGTAGGCTTGAAGTTGAATCACCTTTCTGTTACCATTGTACTCTACCTCAATGCTATCCCTTATGATGAACGGCATGTTAGCAGTAGTTGGATCTATTTTTACAGAAACAAAAACATACACACTGTCATTGCTGTTCACCTGGGTTTGCAGCACCGAAGGACCAGTAACGCCATTAACGTTGATTTTGAAGGGTGATGAAGTGCCGCCTTTAAGCCGGATAGACGAAATCTGAACACCCCTCTTATTGCTGTTGTATATTTTGAAGCTCCTTGTAACAGAACCTGTGGAAGTAAAAACAGTATCAAAATGAAGTGTATCAGTTTCGGCCTTAAGGACCATATCCTTGCTTGTGGAAAATTGTTCTCTTCTGCAGCAAACGAGACTGCAAAGAAGGAGGAAAAGGAAAGGAGCTCTCACAGAATATTAGTTAGGCGATAAAAGTACACAACCCAGGAGAGAATATGAAGAGGTGAAACAAACTTATTAAAGCACAAAGCAGTGGGTACGGACGAGCCGTTTAGCTTGTGATGCACAGTGTGGCAATGCTTAGTGTTACCCCTTCCACCTTCAACAACTCTCGGCCGCAGGCTTCTAAAGTAGCACCTGTTGTTACCACATCATCAATTAGCAGCACATGCTTGTTCGCTATCTTACCATAGTCAGCCAACCTAAAATGTCCTTCCATATTTTCCCAGCGCTGCAACCGGTTTTTGCGTGTTTGACTATCGGTGTCATCTTTCCTGATTATTGCGCCAGTAAGCACGGGCTTTGCAAGTTGTTCAGCAATGCCTTCTGCCAGCAGCAGTGACTGGTTATACCCCCTTTTCCTCTGCTTCAATGGATGGAGCGGCAATGGAATTATTATATCGGCTTCCTGAAACCTGACAGCCGCTTCAAGGCGAGCG
>DASQNW010000567.1:0-7453 GCA_035644775.1 Chitinophagaceae bacterium
CTGCAGCTATAGCGACACCCTGTGCCCTGCCAAGTTTCATCATGCTTTGCACATTGTTTCCAAAAAAAGGTGCTTCGATCGCGAATTCATCTGGCTTGTAGGTTTGTACCAGTTGTGTGATGCATTGATATATCAACTGCAGGCGTTCGTAATTATCTTTCTTAGAGGAGAGTTTCAGCACATCCAGGTGAATTGTATCGATACTGGTACCATTCGCTTTTATAATGCTAAAGCCCATGATCAATGTTCCGGGGTCAACACCTAGTATTATTTTAGAAGGCTTTTGCAAGGACGTGGTATTTTTATGCGAATGCAGGTGAACAAAAGTATCAAAATCTTCCTCAACTATGTGTTGGGACCTGTTTTATTCATCTGGCTGGCGTTTTCAGTTTACCACCAAATCAGCAGGCAGTCAAACATTACCGCTTCCTGGGAGCACATACAAAGATCCTTCTATTCACACCATGTGGGCTACCTGTCTGCAGTCGTAATTTTAATGTGCATTAATTGGGGTTTGGAAGCCAGAAAATGGCAACTCTCTGTAAGGGCAATCTACCCGCTTCGATTTCTGCAGGCGTTCAAAGCTATTCTATCCGGCGTTTCATTTTCTGTAACGACACCAAACCGGGTGGGAGAGTATATTGGTCGTATGCTTTATTTGCCAGAGGGCAGCCGTTTAAAAACAATTTCAGTGACTGTAGTCGGCAGCATTAGCCAATTAATCATCACTGTAAGTGTGGGAGTTTTCGGACTCATGGCATTGGAAAAACCGTTGATGGACAATGACTTTCTTAATGCGGTTACTATCAATGTGCTGATTGTGGCACTCGCAACTGTTGCTGTGGTTTTGCTGGTAGTTTATCTCCGCATTGATTGGGTGGAACACGTTTTCGAACGGTGGCTAAAGAACAGCCGATTTCTTTTCCTGGTGCAATCTTTACAAACGTTTAACGTGCAACTTTTGTATCAACTTCTGCTTCTTTCTTTTTTACGTTATCTTGTTTTTATAGCACAATACTACCTGCTGTTCGTGTTGTTTGACGTGCCGTTGTCTTTCTTGCTGATTTCTGCTGTTGTGAGTGTTCTTTTTCTAACTATGGCGGTTATTCCCACAATAGCTTTGGTGGAGATTGGATTGAGAGGCGAAATAGGTTTGCAGTTAATGGGTATGTTTACGGCCAACAGCCTGGGCGTGGGGTTGACTTTAGTGAGTATATGGTTAATTAACCTTGTAATTCCCGCGATATTGGGGAGTGCGCTAATTTTGGGTATCAAAGCGTTTAACAGAAGGGATGAAACTGGTTAAGTACGGCATATTAAGTCTTCTTTTTTCATTTATGATGATCTCGATGAAACCGTCATCCGTGCAGGAAAGCGAGTTTTGTGGAGTTCGGAATACGAGTTTCATAGCCGGAGAACAAATTAACTACACTGTATTTTATAATGTGGCTGGTGTGTTTGTAAACGCAGGTACTGCTTCGTTCACTAATACATTGCAAAAGCTGGGGGGCAAAACAGTATACCATGTCGTAGGAGAAGGAAAGACAAACCCTTCTTACGACTGGATCTACAAGGTTCGTGATCGTTATGAGAGTTTCATCGACACCGGTAGTTTGCAGCCACTCAAGTTTATCAGAAATGTAAATGAAGGCGGATACAAGAAGTTTGAAAATGTCACCTTCAACCGTACTGCCCATACCGCTGTTACAACAGGAGGCGTTTTCAAAGTGCCCGGTTGCGTTCAGGACGTGGTCAGTGCTATGTATTATGCCCGCAACATCAATTTCGATAAATATGCTCCGGGTGCCCGCATACCTTTCACCATGTTCCTCGACAACGAAGTGTACAACATGTACATCCGGTATCTTGGTAAGGAGGATGTGAAAACCAGATACGGAAAATTCAGAACTATCAAGTTCAAGCCTTTGTTGATCAAAGGAACCATTTTCGAAGGTGGAGAAAAAATGACGGTGTGGGTAACAGATGACGATAACCAGATTCCCGTGCGAATCGAAAGTCCTATTGCGGTCGGCAGCGTTAAAGTGGACATGATGAGCTATCGGAATTTGCGTTATCCTTTAAATTCTTTAAAAAAACTCAGGGGTAATTAAATGACTTCTTTCAGCTTGAAGGTGTCTCCTGCTCTTATTCCTTTTTCCGTTTGTTGAAGAATACAGCACTCTATCGCGGGATCATGTTCGAAGATCAGCACGTATTCGTTCTTCAAAGCTTCACTCAAGAATTCTTTTTTCTCTTGCAGTGTGGTTAATGGAAACATATCATAAGCCATTACATAAGGCAGCGGGATGTGTCCTGTAGAAGGTAAAAGATCTGCCATGAACACCAAGGTTCTACCACGATAGCTAATTTGCGGTAGCATCATACTCTCCGTATGACCGTGAGCAAAACGGATGCTGATGTTTTGTGTAAACCTTATCAAAGTACTATTCGTGGAATCTAAAGGAGAATCAACAAATTTGAGTTGGCCACTCTGCTCTATAGGAAGTATGTTTTCTTTAAGGAAGGATGCTTTCTCTCTTTCATTAGGATGCATGGCCCACACCCAGTGTTTTTCATTGCTCCAGTAATCAGCATTCTTGAACGCCGGTTCCAGTTGGTCTCCCTCTCTAACAATTGATCCGCCACAATGGTCAAAGTGAAGATGGGTGAGCAATACATCGGTGATATCATTCTTGTGGAATCCATGCCTGGCCAGAGATTGTTCCAGGGTATCATCACCATGTAGATAGTAATGGCTCAGGAACCTCCTATCTTGTTTGTCGCCGATACCATTGTCAACAAGGATCAACCTGTTGCCATCTTCTATCAGCAAACACCGCATTGACCAGGTACAGAGATTGTGTGCATCTGCCGGATTGGTTTTATTCCAGATCACCTTAGGCACTACACCAAACATAGCACCTCCGTCCAGTTTGAAAAATCCTGTTTCAATTACATAAAGGTTCATGCATTTGGCATTAATGACTTAGTCAACTTTGCTTGCAGCGTGTATACCAACAATAAAAAGCCTACTATAAAAAACACGACCAACGCCAGCACCGAGTTGCGCTGCGAGCCTGTCACTTCATTGATAAAACCGAAACTAAACATGCCAATTACGATGGCTATTTTTTCTGTTACATCAAAAAAGCTAAAGAAAGAAGTTGTGTCTTTTGTTTCGGGCATAAGCTTCGAGTAAGTACTGCGGCTCAACGACTGAATGCCACCCATCACAAAGCCTACTGCTGCTGCCAGCGCATAAAATTGATACACCCCATGCACAGGAAGCAGGTAGCCACAGATGCAAAGTGCGATCCAGAACACTACACAGACCATCAGCGCTTTGATGTTTCCTATTGCTGAAGACAAACGCGAAATGAGCTGCGCACCTGGTATTGCAATAAGCTGAATGAGAACAATAGCAATAATCAGGTTGGTGGTGGGTATCTGCAGTTCGCTCTTGCCATACAACGCAGCTGCCAGCATCACGGTCTGTACTCCCATGTTGTAAAAGAAAAAAGCCGTGAGATATCTTTTCAATGCCGGTATCGTTTTCATTTGACGCCAGACTTTTTTCAGCTCCTTGTAACCGTTAAAAAGTGCTCCTTTTGAAGGATCAACCAACCGGGGTGGGTAGGTAGGCAATCTTTTTAAAGGAATCAAAGCGAAACTAAACCACCACACGCCTACCAGCAGAAAAGAAAATCTGTATTGGATGGAAGTATCTGCGTCACCACCAAGCAATTCCGGTTTAAATACAAAAACAAAACAAATCACCTGTAGCAACACACTGCCTGTATATCCATAAGAGAAACCTTTCGCACTCACCCTGTCTCTATCCTCCGGAGCCGCAATTTCAGGCAAAAAAGAATTGTAAAACACAACACTTGCCCAATAGCCAATGCAGGCGACGATCATGCATGCGATGCCTACTGCAAGGTTGCCTTTCTCGAAAAAGAAGAGCGAAGAACAGGCAAGGCTGCCAGCGGTGAGAAAAAAAGCCATGAAGTGCTTTTTGTTGCCTCTTGTATCCGCGATAGAAGATAACAAGGGTGATATAAAAGCAACAACCAAAAATGCAAATGCGAGTGAGTAGTTGTACAAGGAAGTGTTGACGAAACTCCTGCCAAGAAATTGTACATGGTCAATGCTACCTTCATTGCCGTCGCCGGTAACTGCCTCGAAATATGCAGGGAAAATGGTGGAAGTGATGACCAGGTTGTACGCACTGTTAGCCCAGTCGTACATTGCCCAGGCATTGAGGGTCTTTTTATCAGCAGTTTGCATTTAGTTGGTTTGAACCGCATTGAATCAGCAGCGCGGCACCGTTACAATTTATGTTTTCTATTTTAGATAACCCGTGAACAAAAGGACCAGCAAAAAAATGCCCGCGACTATGCGGTAGATCCCAAAAATGCGGAAACCGTATTTTTTCAAAAAGGAAATAAAAAACTTTATTGCCAGCAAGGCTACGATAAATGCCGTGATATTTCCGACGATAAAAGCATTGGTGTTTTCAGCAGAGGAGAGTATCAGCTCATAACCTTTTTTGGGTGCCGATTCAGTTTCCCAATCCTTCAAAAACAAAGAATACGCAGCGGCGGCAAACATCGTTGGTACAGCGAGGAAGAAAGAAAATTCTGCAGCCAGGCTTCGCGTGAGTTTCTGTTGCATGCCTCCTATGATTGTAGCAGCACTTCGGCTGACACCGGGGATCATAGAGATCACCTGCCAAAAGCCTATCAAAAATGCTCTTTTGTTGCTGATTTGCTCTTCTGATTCTATCGGCTGATCTCTAAACACTTTGTCGATAAACAGCAATACAACACCGCCAAGCAGTAAAGAAATGGCGACTGTGGTTGGACTTTCAAGAAGCGCATCAATCGCGTCGTTGAACAAAAAACCTAAAAGAAGAGAAGGAATAACTGCCACGGCGAGCTTGAAATAAAACGAAAGGCTGGAAGTCTTAAAGAAACGTTTCCAGTACAGAATCACAACCGCCATAATTGCCCCCAACTGTATAGCAACTTCAAAAACCTTCGTGAATTCTTGTTTATGGATACCCAACAAAGAACTTGTAATCACCATGTGACCGGTCGACGAAACAGGCAGAAATTCGGTGAGGCCTTCAACGATTGCAATTATAATTGCCTGCAAAATGCTCATGGAATATTGCTGGTTGGGTAGAAGTATTTTATTTCGGCTGACGGAAAATAGAAAATATCAGCGCCACCAGTCCCAGCAAAATCACAATAGGTGCAATTGTTATGCGTGTAGTACTATATACTTCATCAGCATTAAACACGTTGGGATCTTCACTTCTGCCACCCGCCATTAAAATAAAGCCAAGGATCATCAAGCCAACGCCTCCGAGCATCCAAATCATGTTCGATTTATAGAAGAGGGGAGCACGCCCTGCGTGTGTTTCTTTTTGAACTGTTTCTCTTTTTGGTTTCATGGAAAACTATTCTGATCGGGCAAAGTAATAAAGTTTAGAGAACTTATCCTTATTCTATGACTTTTATTGGTCATCACCTGAATGCTTAGTATAACTCGTCAAGTTTCATGCGCAGGTACTTCAACGCACTCCGATAGGTGCTGAATAATGTAATAGTTATTCCAATCACTATTAGCGCTACAAACATCAGCATCAGTAATCCCGTATCGCGGAGAGCTTTCAAATCTGGGAGGAAGTGCTCAGCCAGCAGCACAACAGCATACACCATGATAATGGCAATCACTGCACTGATTGCACCATTCACTACTGCCCGCACATTCAGCGGCTTTGTGATAAACCACCTGGTAGCACCTACCATCTGCATGGTTTTGATGAGAAAGCGGTTGCTAAACATTGCCAGTCGTATAGTGTTGTCGATCAGGATAATCACCAGAACTGCAATTAACAGGGCTACACTTGCAAGCACAAGGTTTATAAGATTAAAGTTGCGCTGCATTTTCCCCACTACTGCATTCGGATACTTAACTTCGTCAACTATAGGAAAGGAACCAATGGTCTCCCTGATTGAAACTATCCGAGCCGAGTCTACATAATCAGCCTTCAATGTAAAGTCTATGCTTGTTGGAAGCAGGCTATTGTCCAGAAATTCAGTAAAATCTTCACCACCACTCTGAATCCATTCCTTTTTTGCCGTTTCCTTATCTGTAAACTTTATGTTCCTGGTATACGGTTGCGACGCAATATAGTTCTGCAGGTTCTGACGTGCAGAATCAGCAATATTGGGCTTTAGAAACACTTGTATCTCCACGCTTTCTTTGAAATATTCGATCAGCTTTTGCGAATTGATCGTGAGCCAACCGACTATGCCAAGTAAGAAAAGCACGATAGTAACTCCAAGAATGGACATGAAGTAGGATGGTTTTCCACGTTGCGATGATGCTTTGCCAAATTGAGCCATGCTGCAGGATTTTGAAGTGAGCAAAAATAAAGGATTAGCACCTAAGGAATCAGTCACCAATAGAGGTGGCGAAGCTTTAAAGCTTTGATTCAGTTATTTTTGCCTTCTTTTTAACGGAGCCGGCGGTACAATATTGCTGTCAAGGATTTTGTGACACAAGCGTGGACAATTCCGGGACCTTGTACAGCATCCGGTAAACCTTACAACAGAACATCTAAATGGAGTACAATTTCAGATCTATAGAACAGAAGTGGCAACAGAAATGGCAGGAGGCAGAGATATACAAAACTTCAAATGACTCTGACAAGCCCAAGTACTATGTGCTTGATATGTTTCCATATCCAAGCGGCGCTGGTTTGCACGTTGGGCATCCATTAGGTTATATTGCTTCAGACATTTTTGCCCGGTATAAGCGCTTGCAGGGGTATAACGTCCTGCATCCAATGGGGTACGACGCATTTGGTTTACCTGCAGAACAGTATGCCCTGGAACATGGGGTGCATCCTTCCGTGAGCACGGCTCAAAACATAAAAAATTTTCGGGCTCAATTAGATAAGGTTGGATTTTCATTTGACTGGAGCCGCGAAGTGAATACTTCTGAACCAGGATATTATAAATGGACACAGTGGATCTTTCTGCAGCTATTCAAATCATGGTACAATAGGCAAACCAACCGAGCGGAGCCTATAGACGCACTGATTGCAATATTTCAATCAGAAGGAAATAGAAATCATCCCGTACCAAACACCGAGTTTCAAATTGGAGGCTTGCAAGGCTTAACCTTTAGTGCAGACGAATGGCAGGCTTTTGACCACCAGGTGCAGCAATCTATTCTGATGGAATACAGGATTGCTTATTGCGGCTATGGCGAGGTAAACTGGTGCGAAGCCCTGGGTACCGTGTTAGCGAATGATGAAGTAGTGAATGGTGTAAGCGAACGTGGCGGATATCCGGTCATAAAAAAGCGGCTGCGTCAATGGTATTTGCGGATAACAGAATATGCCGATCGCCTTCTTCAGGGCTTGCAGAAAGTAGAT
>DASQNW010000568.1:0-8315 GCA_035644775.1 Chitinophagaceae bacterium
CACACCGTAGCAAATCGTGATCAAATCAACTCGGTATTGCCTTCCATCAAAAAGAAATTTGACAACTACACGAAATTTTCTGAAGCAGAATTTGCGTCGATGTTTTCCAAAGATGACATGGAAGATGTGTTGAAGCTACAAGCCACTAGCTTTTCTTCTGTGTATCTGGAAAATAAAGGTGGCGGCAATTTCGTACCACATCAACTGCCGGTGCAGGCGCAGTTCTCGGCGGTTCAAAGCATACTGGTCGGAGATTATGACGGGGACGGTCATTTAGATGCATTACTCGCTGGCAATTTTTATAATCCCGAGTTTATGACGGGAAGGTATGACGCATCTATCGGTCTATTGCTGAAGGGTAACGGGAGAGGAGGGTTTGTGCCTCTGTCACCTTCAGCAAGTGGAATTCACATTCGAGGTGATGCCCGTTTTTTGCAGGCTATACGCATGGGCAGAAAATCAGTTATTCTTGCAGCAGTGAACCAGGGTAAACTCATGATTTTTGAACATAGATGAACAAGCTGGTAGTAGATTTTTAGATGTTTGAAGTCAAAAAAACAGATCCAACTATTGTCTTTAAATTGAATTTGCATTCCATAAAATAACAACGATGAAAGCATTAGTAGCAATAATTTTTCTTTTGGTCTTTTCAGTGGCAAACGCACAACATGGTGCTAGTAAGGTGCCTTACGATGCTGCAAAAATGCAGTGGTTTGAAGATGCCAAATTGGGCATTTTTATTCATTGGGGAATATATGCTGTCAACGGCATACCCGAGTCCTGGTCGTTTTACAACAAGCAAATTTCTTACAAGGATTACATGGATCAACTGAAGGGTTTTAATGCAAAGAATTACAATCCTTCGGAATGGGCTTCCCTTTTTAAAGAAGCAGGTGCAAAGTACGTGGTGATGACCGCTAAGCACCATGATGGCGTAGCGCTTTGGAACTCCAGACTCAGTGATTTGAACGTTGTTAAGAAATCACCTGCTAAGCGTGATCTGCTTGCGCCCTATGCTGATGCTTTGCGCAAGGAGGGACTAAAGGTGGGTTTGTATTTTTCGCATCTTTACTGGTCGCATCCAGACTATGCATCTGTAACTCAGGTGGGAATGGAGAACACACCCAATGACAAACGAAACCTATTGTCCTACCCACTGCAAGGCAAAGAGGATCCCGCACGCTGGCAAAAATTTATACGGTTTCACAGAGGCCAATTGAAGGAATTAGCAACCGGCTATAGCCCAGACCTGCTTTGGTTTGACGGTGACTGGGAAAGATCCGCAGAGCAGTGGAATATGAGGGAATTACGCGATTCATTACTGCGGTGGAACCCCGGAATGATATTAAATGCAAGAATGAACGGTTATGGCGATTATCTCACACCGGAGCAAGGTGTGCCAATCACTAGACCAAACGGCAAGTGGGAACTTTGTATGACCACCAATGATTCCTGGGGTTACCAGCACAACGACAAAAACTTCAAAACACCCCGTCAGATCATCAACATTTTTGCGGAGTGCATTGCTATGGGGGGAAACCTGTTGTTAGACATCGGCCCCAAGGCAGATGGCACCATTCAGGAGGAGCAAGTCGCTATTCTGAAAACGCTCGGAAGTTGGAACAGGAAACATGCTGAAGCTGTGTATCCTACTGAGGCGGGTTTGCCATTTGGCCATTTTTATGGCCCTACAACACTTTCAAAAGATAGCTCCACACTTTACTTGTTTTTGGTGGCGCAACCGTGGGACGAAATAGCAGTGAAGGGCATTAGAAATAAAATTAAATCTGTACGTGTGGTAGGTTCAAATGAGCAGCTTACATCCAGGAAAATGGGCGGTGCCAGTTGGTTAAATATCCCCGGCATTCTTTACATCACTAAACCCAAACAGTACGACGAAAATCTTACAGTTGTTGCCATAGATCTGGAAGGAAAACTCGATTTGTACCACGGTAGTGGTGGTGCCGTTGAACACAACTAAACAAATAGATCGGCATGAGAAAACGCGCCTGTTGTGTACATATTTTATTGCACCGTTGGAAGAATTGGTTGTGCATAAATTCAGGTGACGTCGCTTTTCCTGCAGGCATCAATCTTTTATTAATCATCACAACAATTTCCGCTTGCAAGCAGTCGGCGTACACGCCACCGGAACACCCGCTGTTTGTTAAAATGAGCTCAAAACAAACGGGCATCAATTTCAGGAACGACATTCGTGACGACTCCATCTTTAATGAAATAACTTATCGCAATTTCTACAACGGCGGTGGGGTAGCCGTCGGCGATGTCAATAATGATGGCTTACCTGATGTGTTCATGACTGCGAACCAGGGGAAGAACCAACTTTATCTGAATAAGGGAAATTTCAAGTTTGCAGACATCACAATAAAAGCAGGCATCAACAAAAATCATCAGTGGAGTACCGGTGTTACCATGGCAGATGTGAATGGTGATGGGCTCCTCGATATCTACATTTGCACCGCTGGCAATTTAAAAGGAGATAAGCGACTGAATGAGCTGTACATAAACCAGGGGAATCTTTCATTTAAGGAACAGGCTGCAGCATACAACCTCCAGGATTCAGGTGCTTTTCACACACAAGCTGCTTTCTTCGACTATGATCTTGATGGTGACCTTGATGCATATCTGCTGAATAACAATTGCCTGGTGCCGGTTGGCAGTTATGGGTTTGGTGAAGCCAGGAAGATAGACAGCCCCATAGATGGAGACAAGTTGATGCGGAATGACAATGGCGTGTTCACCGATGTAAGCAGTGAGGCTGGAATTTTTAAAAGCAGCTTCGGCTTTGGCTTGGGAGTTACGGTGGGAGATATAAATGCAGACAACTGGCCGGATTTATACATCAGCAATGATTTTTTTGAAAAAGATTATCTCTATATCAATCAACAGAATGGCAGCTTTCGAGAGATGAGCGACAGTTGCATTGCCCATATGTCACAATCCAGTATGGGAGCAGATATGGCTGACATAAACAACGATGGTCTGATCGATATTTTTAGTACGGATATGCTTCCTGAAGATGATTACCGGCTTAAGAAGAACACCGCTTTCGAAGATTATGACACGTACAGCTCTAAGGGAAGAGTTGGTTTTCACAGGCAGTTGTTGAGCAATATGTTGCACCTCAATAATGGTGATAATACGTTCAGTGAGATAGCACAATTTGCAGGTGTTGATGCTACTGACTGGAGCTGGGGAGCATTAGTTTTTGATCTTGATAATGATGGATGGAAAGATATCATGGTGTGCAATGGCATGTACCTTGATGTTACCGATCAGGATTACATAGTCTACACGGCAGACCGGGACAATGCCACATTCTTTCAGCAAAATAAAGAGAGAAGTAGCTATGAGCTCCTGAAGAAAATGTTGGTTTCTCAGCCCATAGCCAATTACGCATTTCTCAATCAGCGTGATCTAAGGTTTACAAACGAGGCTTACAAATTAGGACTCGGAGAGCCCGGCTTTAGCAATGGCGCCGCCTATGCAGATTTTGATAATGATGGAGATCTCGACCTTATTCTCAACAATCTCAATGATGAATGTTCTGTTTTCAGAAACACTTCGGATCAACAGAAAAAAAACTTTGTAAAAATTGCTCTTGAGGGAGAGGGGAAAAATAAATTCGGTGTTGGAGCGGTTGTTACTGTTTACACAAATGGCATGCAGCAAAGCATTCAAAATTTTCCGACACGTGGTTTTCAATCTTGCGTAGAACATGTGCTCACTTTTGGTTTGGGTGGTGCCACTGTCGTAGATTCGGTAAGAGTAGTATGGCCCAACCAAAGGATGGAGGTAGTGAGGAATGTGAAGCCGAACCAAACACTCGCTGTTGCTGAAGTGAAAGCAACATTGCCTGCTCTGCCCGCCACTAAACCAAACACCTTGTTTGCCAACATTACGCCTGAAGTCCTCCCAACGGGTATTAGACATACTGAAAACAGTTTTGTCGATTTTGATCAGCAACGTCTCATCCCACACCTGCTCTCAACTGAAGGGCCTAAAGTTTCTGTTGCCGACGTAAACGGCGACGGCCTTGAAGATTTCTTCATGGCTTCAGCAAAGCATGATACTGCAAAAATTTTGGTACAGCAACCATCAGGAAAATTTTTGTTGGCGCCGCAGCCTGCTTTTCTCGCAGACAAAGGCTATGAAGATGCGGGTTCATGCTTCATCGATATTGATAAAGATGGAGACCATGATTTGATAGTGGCAAGTGGAGGCAATTTGGAACAACCCGGATCGGAGTTCTTGCAGGTACGCTTGTACCTGAATAATGGGAAGGGACAGTTCACCCGGGCATCTGCAGCAATTCCCGATGTTCGTGTAAACGCATCGTGTGTACGAGCCTGTGATTTCGACAATGACGGAGATGAAGATATATTCATTGGTGGCAGAAGCATCCCTCTAGTTTACGGTGCAGTTCCCGAATCTTTTCTCCTGCGTAACGACAATGGGTCTCTTAAAGATGTGACTGCGGAAACAGCGGCAGCTCTTAAGGAGATAGGCATGGTTACAGACGCAGCTTGGGCCGATTTTGATAATAACGGAACTAAAGAATTGATAGTTGTAGGCGAATGGATGCCTGTAACAAAATTCAGGTATGACGCTGCAAGGAAAGTTTTTTCAGCACAAGTAATCAGTCAAAGTTCTGGATGGTGGAACTGTATTAGAGCGATTGATATAGACAATGATGGGGATATGGACTTTCTTGCAGGGAATCTGGGTCTTAACTCCAAAATAAGAGGCGACAGCCTTCGTCCCGCACGTCTTTACGTCAGTGATTTTGACGATAACGGCAGGCAGGAATGCATCGTTTCATTATTTAAGAAGGATGGTAAAGAATACGTGTATTATATGCGACCTGACCTCACAACGCAGCTCCCTGCACTCAAAAAAAAGTTCTTGCAATACGCCAGCTACGCAGGCAAAACAGTACGCGAAACGCTTACGCCAGAACAGTTGAAAAAATCTAAGAGAAACGATGCACAGGAATTTAGAAGCTGCGTTTTTCTAAATGATGGCAACGGAAATTTTACGAAACAGCCGCTACCCCCAAGAGCGCAGTTTTCACCCATCTATGCATTCCACGTGGTAGATATCAACAATGATGGTAAAAAGGACATTATGACGGGGGGTAACCTGCATGGTTTGAAGCCAGAACTGGGACGCTATGACGCTGATTATGGCACCACGTTTTTGGCAAAGGGGGGTAATACTTTTGAATTTGTAAGCCCACAACGCACCGGCATTTTCTACCTCGGACAAGTAAGAGACATGGCTGGAATAAATACTAAGCGTGGAGTACTGTTGATAGTTTCAAGAAATAATGATGTGCCCCTAATATTTAAAAAGACTGCTGAAAAGCAGTAGGAACAATAGGCATCCTCTTTCTAAGGTTAATACAAAAACTGGTAGAGTACCATCATGAGGTTCAGAAAAACCTACATCATTGTTGCGGTCACGCTTGTTGTTGCTTTCCTTTTGATAAGAAGAAGCACCAAGGCACCTCAGCAAAACTCGGTTGGTAAATCGACTGACCATTCTAAACAACAAAAGCTATTTACCAAACATTGTGGCTCGTGCCACATGCTGCCCCACCCCCAGGATATTACCAAAGATCTATGGCGTTCCAACGTGTTGCCTCTGATGGCTATCAGGATGGGAATCAAGGACGACACTTACGAGCGGCGCTTGTCGGAAGAGGAAAAAGAAGTAGAACAAAATGCAGGTCTTATTCCTGAGCAACCCCTGATCAGCACCGAAGACTTTGAAAGTATTGCTGCATACATAATCTCGCTGGCACCAGATACTATACCTCACGATCTGCAGCGACTGTCACGTACAAAGCCACTTCAGCAGTTCCTGCGGCAGGACGTCGCTATAGAAGGAAGTAAGCCTTCGTTGATCACTGCATTAAAGTGCGATACCACGTCTGGTAGTTTGTGGATAGCGAACTTCTATAACCAGGTAATCAATTGGAAATGGAAGGATGGAATCTTGAGTGGCCTGGAAGTTTCCAGTCCTGTTGTGCACTTTAGCTTTTATAAAGGAAATATTTTCTTCACGGCAATTGGAGATCTGCTGCCTTCTGAATTAAGCAGGGGTACATTGGGATATTTGAACAGAGGGCGAGCGCTGCCAGTGCTTTCTTCATTGCACCGGCCCGTATTTGCGCAGATAGAAGATTTGAATGACGATAGTACTCCTGAAATTATTGTGAGCAATTTTGGAAAGAATCTCGGCGGCCTTTCTTTGTTTAAGGGCGGCAACAATTCCCAACCGTTAACAGAACAGGTGTTGATGTCATTGCCAGGAGCCACTAAAACCTACATTGCTGACATGAATGCTGATGGAAGGAAAGATATTGTAGCACTGCTTGCTCAAGGCGACGAAAGCATTTACATTTTCTACAACCAGGGTGACCTAAAGTTTGTCCCGAAACGAATTTTGCGTTATCCGCCTCACTACGGCACCAGTGATTTTCTATTGCTCGATTATAATAAAGACGGTCGATTAGATATTGTTACTGCTCATGGTGACAATGCCGACTATTCAATAATGCTGAAGCCCTATCATGGCATTCGCATAAGTATTAATGAGGGAAATGATGTTTATCAAGAAGAGTTTTTCTTCCCCATATATGGAGTTACCCGTGTGCTGGCGGAGTACTTTGATCAAGATGGAGACGTAGATTTCGCTGCTAACTCATTTTACCCCGACTATGGGCAGTTGGTTCATGAATCTTTCGTTTACCTTGAAAACAACGGAACTAGCAACTACAATTTTCAGGCTTACGCACATCATGCATCAGTGCCTGTAAAGTCTTTAACCATGGAGAAGACGGACATAGACGGCGATGGCGATGTTGATATCATCCTTGGCAACTTTGCCTTTTCTCCAGTGGCAGCGCCGGCCGAGTTGGAACGGAAATGGAAGTCAGCAGATTATGATTTGATTGTTTTTTTAAACAGCCATTATACAAGGAAGTAAATTGTATAGCTATGCTGGATACTTTCTAGAATTTCACAGAGAATGAGCGGTAAACAAGTTGTTACATACTTATTGCTTGCAGTGTGCCTACCAACCTCCTGCTACAGGCCTATTGCCAAGAGCAAGGAAAGAGCAGTTAACATAATATTCGACACTGACATTGGCCCGGATGTAGACGATGTAGGTGCGGTTGCAGTTTTGCACGCCTTAGCCGATAAGGGAGAGGCGACTATACTTGGCATGTTGTGCAACACAACCAGTGAGTGGGGTGCTCCCTGCCTTAACGCTTTAAATACCTATTATGGAAGGGCTGATATTCCTATCGGAACACTAAAAAGCACAGGCACTTCTGGAGATTCACCTGATTGGAATGGCTTTGCATATAACAGGTTCATTGCAGAAGAGTTTCCAAATAATTTGAAGTCGGGGCTAAATGCACCAGATGCTATTGATGTTTACCGGCGCATTCTGGCAAAGCAGCAGGACAATACCGTTGTGATCATATCTGTAGGCGCGTTAACTAACTTGAGGAACTTACTACTGTCAAAAGCAGACCAGTTCAGCCAGCTTTCAGGAGCCGAGCTCGTGCAAAAGAAAGTAAAGATTTTGTCACTTATGGCAGGAGGATATCCAAAAGGGAAGGAAAATGATCCCAACTTCATGATGGATATCGACGCTTCTATCTACGTAGTGAATAACTGGCCTGGGTTCATTATGTTTAGCGGAGTGGAAATAGGTCAGCCGGTAAAAACCGGCGCTAAACTGATTGAAACACCACCGGGGAATCCTGTTAGGGAGGCATACATCCAATGGGATTCACATTTTTGGAAAAAGTGGGACTCGAATTATGTTGAAAGATCAATTCACCCACACGACAGTTACGACCAAACTTCCGTGCTCTTCGCTATCCGGGGCTTACATGATTATTGGTTAGCTGAATACGACGGTAAAAACACCGTTTTTGAAAACGGCTCTAACGAATGGAAAAAGGTAGTAGGCGGAAGGCACCATTATCTTGTGCAAAAGCGGTCGCCTGAATCAATTGCACAAGTGATCGACAGCCTAATGAATAAACCTCGGAAATATAAGCGCCACATTTACTAACAGCTTTTTTGGAGCAGAGAAGAGATTCTACATTGAGGAACAAAGAATAATGCCATGGAGGCCAAACAAAATCTAAACAGAGTTTTAGAATGGCGTCGTTGCTCAAGTGCAGTTACCTACCGTCACCTGCTTTCCCAAGGTTGTGTAACAGATAAGATCGACAGTACACTATCATAAGACATGCTACTTATGTACAT
>DASQNW010000569.1:0-7911 GCA_035644775.1 Chitinophagaceae bacterium
AACCGGGCGTCCGTTCCTGTTCTATCTCTGTGCAGGAATTGGCGTGGCGACATTCGTCCAGTTTCTGTTGATCGCTGGCGGCTCCGTTGGTGCTTTGCCACTTTCCGGAATATCGCTGCCATTTATGAGCTATGGCGGCTCTTCGCTTATCTGTAATTTACTGGCTGCTGGCTTTCTTTTATCTGCTTCCACGGTGCAGGGTTCTGCAGTTCAAATGAAATATGTTACGAAGCAGCAAGACAAAAACTTAATACCTGCCCTGGTAGCCGCCTGCATTGGAGTGATCTTATTGTCAGTAGATGTATCGCGATACTTGTTCAAGAATAAGCGATGGGTGGTACAGCCAGCACTGGTGGCAGACAGAAGTGGTGCCCGCATGTTTAGCTACAATCCACGCATTAGCATTCTGATGAACAAATTGCAGGCAGGCAACCTCCTGGACCGTAATGGACATATACTCGCGACAAGTAAGCCCGAGATGATTGCACCGCAAAGGGATTCTCTGCTACGGTTGGGTATTGACAAACAATGGTTGGAAGAAATGGCCTATAAACGCCTCGACCGCTATTATCCATTTGGTGCACACATGTTTTTCTGGACAGGTGATGCCAACACGGGTGTATTTGGCGGTGGTACTAACGGCTATTTTGGCGAGTATGAATTGGAGGCAGAACTCAGGGGATTTCCCGCACCTATTTCAAACTATTCCGTGAAGGCAAACCGCTTTCGTGAGGATCCCTTTCTACCAAGAGTATCAACAGAAATGACGGTAGCAAGACGGGATTACAGTGCGCTGGCAAACCTATTGCTTGCAGGTATCAACAGCCGGGAAGTGGAAGAGTTTAAGAAAAGAAATCGCGACGTGCACCTGACCATGGATGCCGCTTTACAAACTAGCCTTCAGCGGTCATTTGCGATGGATGATTCACTTCGGAAGAACAGGATATCAGTAGTTGTGATGGAAGATTCTACTGGCGATGTGCTGGCCTCCGCCTTATATCCGCTACCACCTGTGCAAGAGTGGGAAACATTGAACCTTTCAGCAGCAGAACAAAACAAATTGCCCTACTGGCTTACTACTTCAGACCTTGGCTTTACACACGCCACACAACCAGGGTCAACTGCGAAAGTGCTGACTGCCCTCGCCGCTTTCAATAAGTTAGGGGAGCCTGCCGCCAGGAAAACCATTTTGATCCGATCGCAAGATCTGATTCGTGTCAAAAGCGATGAACCCGATGAAACAGGAACCATAAGTATAAGAAGAGCTATTGTACGCTCGAACAATCCTTTTTTTATTCGTCTAGCAAATGAAGAACGCTTGCAGGAAGAAATGGCAACACTATACATGCAAACGGGCATGTTTTTGCGTGGATTGGGAGGTTACTATTACGAGGGTAATTTGAACAACAGTGACCAGCAAGGCAGGTGGCTAGAGCGCTGGCGTACGACGGAATTCAGGAGTTTGAGGTCTTACAATCCGAATAACATTCGTGCTACACGTGGAAGAGGCGTTTCCGGTATGGCCTGGGGCCAAGGAGAGCTTATTGCAACGCCTGCCTCTGTTGCCAGGCTCGTGAGCGGCATAGCAAATGGCGGCCTGTTGCGCCACAACAGATATGTGCTTAAGATAAGCGACTCACTAGCAGGCTTGCAACCAGTGGTTCAGATTGCGGAACAACCACAATTTGCTGCGCTGCTGACGAGCTATATGAAGGAACAAAGTGCTTCTAAACTCAGTAAGTTGGGATTGTTAGTAGCAGGAAAGACGGGTACGCCGGAGCGCATTGTAAAGATGCGCCGGATCAACGACGGATGGTACACGTTTTTTGCTCCTAAAGCAAACGGGCAGGGGCACCTGGTGGTGTGCATCCGTATAGAAGATACTAAAGGGTCGAGTAGCGCCGTTCGTCTTGCAGGGACGCATGTGATTCCACAACTATTAAAGAGAGATTATATCAAAGGATTCGGTGCAGCAACTGCTACTAAAGAAGAAGCTGTGGCGGTAAATAAACAACAATAGTTATCATGTTAGACTTTTTCAAACCTAAAAAAGAAAACACGCCGCAAGATGTTAAAAGCATTCGCGAAGGCTTGCTGCAGTTCGTAAAACAACAATTGCAAAGAGCAGAAGGCGGTGAAGGAGCTAACATTCGCGGTATATACCTATTCATTCATTCAAATGATGAAGACAAGCACTTGTACGAAGCCGCCGTGTACATAGAAGAGGAGAACAGGTTCAAAGACGAAATTCAAAAGATTGCGGATGATTATGCAATAGGCCTGCCACCCGGTTGGACACTCGAGATAACGTTTACACACGAACTACCAGCGCAGGCGGTGCGCTCCGGTTCTGTTCAGGCAGGCGTAATTCTATCGACAGGAAAGAAAGTGGCTGCGTATAAAAAAGCAAAGGCCTGCATCAAAGTATTGAACGGGCAGGCAGAACAGGAAAGCTATACTATCTCCTCAGAAACGGGTAAAGTAAATATCGGCCGGGATAAAAACATACAAACAGCAGATGGCTTTTATAGGATCAACACCATTTCTTTTCCTGCAGAAAGCGTGGATCAAAGCAACCGCTATATCAGTCGCCAACATGCGCATATAGAGTGGGATGGTGAAAGCGGCGTCTTTTTACTTTTCGCTGATGAAGGTGGTGTTCCGCCGAGAAACAAGATAAAAGTGAGAACCGTTGATGGCAATATCATCAAGCTGGGGACTACGCATTTTGCTCACCAGCTCAGTGAAGGCGATCAGATAATATTGGGTGAATCTGCTTTGCTTCAGTTCACATATGAAGCAGAGAACTAATTTTATGTAATGGCTAAAGTGTTTACAATAACAGAGGGCCTCGAGAATATGGGTGCACTGAAAACCGGTGGCCAGGGTTCGGTGTACAAAGGCAGGCGTGTAGGCGAGATCATAACAGCAGTGAAGCTATTGCCGACGCCCATCCATTCGGAAAGCCCCGACGATAAACACTTTCGAGATTTTCAGAACGAGGTCCAGAAGCTGAAAAAAGTAAATGAGCACCCTAACCCAAACGTTGTAAAGATTCTGAATTCGGGCATCACCGACACCGGCAGCTTTCCGTTTATTGAGATGGAATTTATTGAAGGTCCAGATCTCGAAGAACTTCTTAAACCTCCGCATGATCCTGTATTCACTATAAAAGAAGCAATCAAAGTAGCAGATCACCTGTCCTGCGCACTTGCACATTGCCACAAAGTGAATGTAAAGCATGGCGATATCAAGAGCAACAATGTAAAGTTCAACATACATACAGGCAATTACGTGTTACTTGATTTTGGTTTAGCAATAATGTCGGATGAGCAGCGCCGCACCAGTTTGCGACATGCAGGTGCTATAGAATTTATGGCACCGGAGCAAAACGAAGGGCGGATGTTTTTTCAAACCGATGTGTACAGCTTTGGTGTGATCCTTTTTGAGTTGTTGTCAGGCCAGGTGCCTTTTCCATTGAATGATAATGGGGAGACTGCACGAAATGCTGTGATGGTAGCACACATGGAGAAGCCACCACCAGACATTTTATCGCTGCGGGAAAATAATATTCCAGATACGTGGAGCCCCGAAAAGAAAGAAAGAGAAATGCAGGTGCCACAGTGGCTTCTTGATATGATCTACAAATGCCTGCAGAAGAAAGTGGATCTGCGGTTTTCGAGCGGCGAAGAACTACACGAATACCTGGTGTTGAACAGCACACTAACTAGTGCCAAAAACGAAAACAGCTCAAGCCGTGTGTCGAGCCTGCAAGCGCAAAACGACAGGTTATTAAAAGAAAAAGATGCCTTGCAAAAATTGTTGCTACAATACCAGGCTGCCAGCGACAATAGGGAAGATGCGGCTGCACTGAAAGCAGTTATAGCACAGCGAGATCACGAGATACAAACGCTGCGTGAACGAACAAGCTATACAGCCTACCGCGAGCGTGGCGTATCGAAAACGGCATTCTTTTCATTGCTATTAATTACAGCCCTCCTGGGAGTTTTTGCTGCTTATTCGCTTTTCTCTGACAACGGAGCCATGGCGAATAGTGATCAGAGAGACGAGACAACCACCACCGAACCACCAAAGCCAATACAGCGCAAAGTAATTGGCCAATACAAAGTAGCGGCAGAACGAGCTTATTTTCACAACGAACCCGACTACGCTACACGAAGAGGTGCTTATATGGTGCCCTCGAACGATGTAATCAGTGCACTAGAAGAACAAAATGGTTTTTTATATACGGAGTTCACCAATACTAACGGTAAGACATCGAAGGGCTGGCTCCGAAGGGCTGATCTGATAACCCTTGATGAATGGAACCGGCGCGAACTTAATAAGGAACCTGAGGACAATTTATCGGAAGAAGATATCGACATGCAGTTGCAGCAAGCAAAAACGCTTCTCAACAACAATAATATAAAAGATGCTGTTGCAATTTACAAAGCGTTATCGCGCCTCAACGTACCTGAGGCAATGTTTAATTACGGCGACCTGGCGCTTCGTAATAAGCATACGCAATTGAGCTGCGAACGTGCCTTAGAGCTCGTGAAAAAAGCTAGCGATCTGGATCATGTGCAGGCAAAAAGAACAATGGGATTTCTTTATCTTTTTGCAGAAAACCGAGACATCATCCGTGTCAGCAACTATGACCGCTGCAATTATGAAAGAAATGTATTAAGAGGAACAAAACTTCTGATGGAGGCCGTAGTATCCGGTGATACCACTGCACGAAGAATACTGAATCTTCACCAATCACGCAACAACACAGACAGCACCACACCTGAGTAGCAGCATCAATTGCATGCAATCTCTTGCTACAAATTACAGTTCATGACGGGTTTCTGACTATTGACGAATTGATATAATCAGTTCAGATAGCTTCCGCTTGTGTAGGCATTGAATGCGTCATAGTTTTGCCTCGCAAATCAGAAATCAACAATTTAAATACAAAACATCATGAAACTTTTATTGATCTTTTTAACTGTACTAAGCTCTTTCACGACAAAGAGCAGTTTGGCAAACGACGGACCTGTAAACAACGCCGTATTGCAAGTGTTCCAAAACTCATTTGCAGGAGCTAAAGAAGTATACTGGACGGTAGGTCGCGATTATTACAAAGCAGATTTTCAGTTGAACGGCCAATACGTAAGTGCTTTTATCAGCAGAGAAGAAAAGCTGGTTGCTATCACCAAACACATTTCTTCGACGCAATTGCCTTTCGTGCTTCAGGCTGAACTAAAGAAATCACATGCCAACGCCTGGATCTCTGAGTTGTTTGAAATTTCAAACGAAGAAGGGATTGCTTATTATGTAACCTTGGAAACTGCTGACAGCCAAACCGTACTAAAGTCATCCGGTAACTACTGGAACCTTTACAGCAAAAAATCAAAGTAGTATTTGTTCTGGACGCTGCTTATAAACAAAGACCTTCCCTTGTGGAGGGTCTTTTTATTTCAATAAGAACTAGCCTTATCGAGTAATGTGAGCGCTCTTTCATCAAGATTGATATGTGCAGCTGCCATCAATTGGCCAAGCTGCTGCGTTGTTGTTGCAGATGCTATGGGTGCCGCGATGTAAGGTTTTGAAATAAGCCATGCCAAAGCAATCGCCGAATGGCTGGTATTGTTTTCTGACGCCAGTTGATCCAGCGCCTTTAATATTCTTTCGCCTCTTTCATTCAGGTATTTCTTCACTACACCACTTCCCCGAATGCTTAATTGTGCATCCTGGTGTGAACGGTACTTCCCTGAAAGAAATCCGCTTGCCAAAGCGAAGTAAGGTAGTACCATCAGTCCCTCCTGTTCACACAAGGACAGGTATTCTGTTTCAAATTTTTCACGACTGTATAAGTTATACTAAGGCTGCAGGGTAACGTATGCCGGAAGTCCATTTTCTTTGCTGTAGTTGATTGAAGATAAGAGCCGTTCGGGGTCCAGGTTGGAAGCACCAATCACCCGCACTTTGCCAGCTTTCACCAGATTTGCAAAAGCTTCCATTGTCTCACCCACAGGAGTGGTAAGATCATCGAAATGTGATTGATAAAGATCTATGTAGTCTGTGTTCAACCGTCGCAGTGAGTTTTCAACCTCTTCTAAAATCCATTTAGCTGAAAGGTCGGGCCGGTTCAAACCCATATCACTTCCCACTTTTGTTGCAATTACAACCTTGTCACGATTGCCGCGCCGCTTGATCCAGTTGCCGATTATGGTTTCCGATTCACCACCCTGGTGCCCAGGTACCCATCGTGAATACGAATCGGAAGTATCTATCAAATTAAATCCTGCTTCAACAAAAGCATCCAACAATTCATGAGATCTTTTCTCATCTATAGTCCACCCAAACACGTTACCTCCAAATGCGAGTGGAGCTACATCAATACCGCCTAAGGTTCTTTTTGTCATGTTCCTTCTCAACAAGTTTTTTATTCTTTCTTTTCCTCGGGAGGTTCTACGTCGTTCTGCCTCTCAAGCGTTTTTTGTACTTCACGGCTTTTTTTCCTGAACACATGAAAGTGCATGGGGCTGTATTTCGGCTTTTCATCTCCAAGTAAAACGCCCCACTGCCTCATGTTTTCGGTTCGGTCAAAAACTATCTTCAACACAGCAATGACAGGTAGCGACAAAAACATTCCAGATATGCCTGCAATGCTGCCGGCGATGATCACGCCAACGATTGTGGCCAGGGCGTTTATCTTAACCTTAGAACCCACGATCCGCGGCATCAGTATATTGTTGTCGATAAATTGAACGACAGCAATTGTTATCAGCACGGCGAAAACCGGCCAGAGTTCATCCGATGAGGTGAGTGTAAGCAATACACCAATAATATTTCCTATGAGAGCACCTACATAAGGAATAAGGTTGAGGATAGCGAATATTACTCCGATCAAAAGTGCGTGTTTGATGCCGATGATCATGAGTATGCCGCCTAACAAAATGGTGATGTAACCAATCTGTATCAGCAGGCCAACTAAATAGCTTTTGATGATCACTTCGGTTTCCCGCATGCCTTCCTCCACCTTTTCATGACTCTGTTGAGGAAACCACAGAAACACAAAGCGAAGCAATAAATTTTTATAGAACAGAATCAGGAAAATGTAAATAGGAAGAAGGCCTACAAAAATGAAAATAGACCCTACTGAAGCAGCCGCGCCACCAAGCATACTTCCGGCATAGTTCAGCAGCTCATTGCTTTGCTCATTGATAAGAGCAATCTGTCTTTGAGTGGAGAAGTTGGTTTTCTGATTAATCCAGCTACTAAGAGCATTCAGATGTAATGTGAGGTTCTTCTTGATCTGGGGGAAATCTGCGATCAAACGACTTAGTTGTGACGAGAAAAACCAAATGAGCAATACCATCATGGCAATAAGTGCCAACAAGGAAATGAGAATGCTTACTATCTCGGGCAGCTTTTTACGACGTAAAAACCGGTAGATGGGCAACAGGACAATGCTAATGAAAAATGCCATCAGTAGCGGTGCGATAATGTTTTGGCCAACCACGATTATCGCTCCCAAAAAATATAGTCCCGTTATTTCAATTGCTCTTCGAATGGTAATTGGCATTGGCTGCATAGTATATTTTGTAAGATGCTGTATACCAGCGCTAACAAAACCACGCCAGCTGAGATGCGCTGCCGGATATGGAGAATAGCTGCTCTATAGGACTCTTGAACAAAATGGCCTCCATTGGAGGCCATCTTAATATTCAAATAACAACACTGTTAACCACCGTTGTTATTGTCTAAACCCCTTCCGGTTTTATGCTGTAGTTCATCGATTTTTTTCGATGCATCAGCTTTTGTTAGTTGGTCGTCGAGCTCTTCACCCGCTTCATCAGACAAAGTCTTAAGATAGGAACGCTGAGCACCAGTCATTGGCTCATCGCCTGTAGTCCACTCTTC
>DASQNW010000570.1:0-2613 GCA_035644775.1 Chitinophagaceae bacterium
GGTCGCACACGCTGAGATTCTTCAATCAAATCTTTGGACTTAAATGTAAACACACCGTAGTATGGTTTAACAGACGAAGGCATCATCCACCGCAATTCCGTGCTGGATGTTTCGAGATAGAAATCCTGTCCCCATTTATCGAAAGCTGTACCCCACGGATTTGGAATGGAAATATTTGTATAGCGTTCCAGGTGCAAGCGTTTTGGATTGAAGCGAAAAAAGCCGCCCCAGGTGCCACGAACAGTGCCGTAAGGTGTCTCCACAGCGGAGTGCAGGAAAAGGCCTTCTCCCATCACTATAGCTCCTGAAGGATCTGTACAAAAAGCGCTGATGGTATGATGTGTGTCGTGATCATCAAACCCACTTAATACAATCAGCTTTTCATCCGCTTTATCATCACCGTTAGTGTCTTTCAATAGCACCAGGTCTTCTTCTTGTGATACGTATACGCCTTCTGCAGTGATTTCAAAGCCAACAGGCAGATGCAAACCATCTGCAAACACAGTCTGCTTGTCTGCTTTGCCATCGTTATTAGTATCCTCCAGTATCAGTAGTTTATCGTTAGGTCTGGATTCTCCGGGCTTCCAGTGAGGATAGGTGGGCAACACGGCCACCCACAAACGACCTTTATTATCAAAAGTGAGCTGGCAAGGTTTGGCTAGATCAGGAAACTCCTTCTCGGATGCAAAGCTTTCTATCTTATACCCCGGCGGCAACCTGAATTTTCTCAAGGCCTCTTCTCCATACAGGTATTCCAGCGTGCCGTTTTTTACACTCGGGGCATAGTTGGTTTTTACCTGGGGTAATTTGGAAGTTTTAGCATCGGCAGCAACAAGGTCTTTTCGCTGTCCTTTCGCAGCCATCCAGATGGCTGTATCGCGGATGGCCGTCAGCTCTCTGATTTTCACCAGTTCTGCGGGATAGTTATCAGGGCCGAAGGGTTGGTAGCGCTGTCCGTACACATGAACTCCATTAGGTATTTTGTAATCGTTGTGCCACATCCAGTTTTTCTCATCCACCGCCTCCTTTACAAGCGTCCTGTTTTGTGCTGCTTTTGGCGTTGTATCACCAAATATTTTATCTGAAAGCAATTTTGATAACCTTGCGTAGCCTGCATCGTTTAACTGGAAACCTCCTACTGTGAGATCTTCGTTACTCTCCTTGTACCATTCTTTGGAAGGATGAAATGCGTCTACAAACAAGACTTTGTTCTTTGTTGCTACTTCTCTCATTGCTTCAGTATAAAGCAAAAGATTTTGATTGATCTGCTTTCCATCAGGCAAATCATACTTCGCAGACAGATCTTCAAAAGCAATAGGCGAAACGATCGCCATCTGAGGCGCCGTTCTTCCATTGTATTTTTTACGTACCGTATGTTTTATGAAGGCGTCAAGTTCTGCTTTATAATTTTCTAGGCCCTGTTTCCCCGCAAATGATTCGCTATAACCAAAAAAAGTGATGATGATATCTGCTTTCATACGGGAAAGCCACTGATCATCGCTTTCAAAATGCCCATGGGTTTCCGAATTATTTGCCAGCTCTGTCTGGAACTTTTCTGCGCCAGGAAAAGCCCAAGGCGATTCGCGACCAGCATTGGGTCGAAAGCCCGGTGTTGTACCCGGATCGCACATGTTGCGGAACATCAGCATGCTATCAGGCAAGCGCAAGTGCATTTCTGTTTCGAAGTGATCATAATGTATCATTCGAGAACCAAGATTACCGCCCAGCAGAAATATACGTGCTCCTTTTTTGAGCTTTAAAGCAGGGACATTATTGCTATTCAATTGTAGGGTGTAAGCAGAAATCACTAGAGTCACCACCAGCGCACTTACCAGCTTCACTGTCGTGGGTATTTTGATTTTCATAATTATTTATGGTTCATAGAAACTACATTCCTCTGTAGGGAACATTCATTTCAATTTTGCCTTTCCAGCTTTTAGGAACAGGTTTATTTAAAGTCCAATGTATGCCGTTGATCACCAGTCGTTGAAAAGCAACAACGTTGAAATCTTCCGGGTGACCCATTGTTGTTGTAAACACCCTTCCGCCCGCAGGCGTTTTCCAGGTCCATGCTATTGGATTGTCGATGAATTCTGCTTTTTCAGAATTTACGGCCTTGCCCATTAGCAGCCAGGTAGCCCCTGGTGCCGGATAATCTGGTAATACCTTATACAACCATGAGCGAACGTGAAATGTAGAATCAACTCCGGTTAAGACCGGATGATTTTTAGCTGCTGAAACAATAGAAACATCTGTGCTACAACTGTGGCCGCAATGTGTATGATTGGCCTTGCCTCCCCAGCCAGGAGGAGAGCCGAGCGCAAATTCGCCGAAGGCATTCCAATTCTCCAGCGGGTGATCTTTAGGATAGTTGAAAGAATGTGTAGCCGTGCGAAAACCAACAACCGGCTTTCCGGATTTAAGATAATCATCTATATGCTTTACCTGGTCGGCAGGTAGCCTTCTCCAGCGCAGAAAGAATACTGCAAGATCTGCCTGCTTTAGCGCCTCCAACCCGGGGATATCTTCCTCTGCATTCTGATCAGGAAAAGATTTTAGCACCTTCACATTTATCCCGTAGTTCTTTTCAAGCTCCTGGGCGAGCAAGGGCAT
>DASQNW010000571.1:0-3117 GCA_035644775.1 Chitinophagaceae bacterium
GGAATGGAAAAAAGAAGAAGACAAGAACAAAGTGGTAAAGCAGATAGGCGCCTTATTGTTCAAAAAAAACGAAAAGCAGGTGGTGAGCAAAAAGCAAAAGCAACTGGATCAAAAGTATGCGGAGGTGGGTGGTGACATAAAGGTGGGTGATAAAGTGAAAATGAAGCGCAACCAGCAGGTAGGCGAGGTGCTGGAACTGCGCGGGAAGCGCGCGGTGGTAAAGATTGGGCTGCTGCCCATGCAGTTTAATATCGGCGATCTGGTGGTGGTGCAGGAGCGTGAAGCGGATGTGCCAAAAAGCGCATAATACATTTTGCTGTTTATGTCGCCGCACTTACTTTTGCCACGGAGAGATGGCAGAGCGGTCGATTGCGGCGGTCTTGAAAACCGTTGACTGTTAAAGGTCCGGGGGTTCGAATCCCTCTCTCTCCGCTAAGCTGTATAGATAATAGATAACCAAGAGTTTGTACTATTTTCTATACTCTTTGTTTCTCCTGAACCTTGTAGTTAAGCAAAACAAAATATACTAAAACAACCTATCTTCTACCAGTTTGTGTAGTTCCTGATTTTGTAGAATACCTATATAAGTGAGGTTGTCAAATGGCCCTCTTTTTACGCATTAAGCGATTTAGGATTTTAATTTTTTTTACTAATTATCCCGCTTGGCGCTAATGTATTAGTTACTGCTTAGTAATTCAGTGTGACAAGATAATTAGGCACGCATTACTTTCAATGCTTCACACTGAATGTAAACAACTAACTTCAAAATAAGATCATTGTATCTTCAATATATTTGGTTTCTCCTTTTATATAGGGTGATAAGAGCTCGGATACCATACATGGTACACTTCCAGATTGCACTTTTCCGTAAGTTGGTGTTGGGAGCTATTCATTCACTTTCAAGCCCATATATCTGTAGCTCTATATTTATTGGATATTCGAGGCCGTGGCTGTATACAAATTAGGGTAAATGATTTTTTGGGGACATAAAAGTGGCTTTAATGCGCGTTTTGCTAATGTTTTTTATAATCTACCAGTGGTTTTATAAATGGTAATAGGATCTTAGAAAGATCATGATGCAGGCTAAGCGCACCACGGCTTGAAGTTATCTTCTTTGTAATCATACCTGACCACGCTTCTTCTATAGTTGTATAGCCATGCAAAGAATCGCTCCACTTTCCACCTCCGTTTGTAACGCCTGAGCTTTCGGCCGTCTTGTGTTTTGTTCTTCTTTCGGTCGTGTCTGTGTGGCGCAATCATCTCTATACCCTTTCTTTCAGGCGCTCGTCCAATGCAATGCTATCATACGCCGTGTCGCTAAACAATCTTTCGGGCATCTCCTCTACAAATCTGTCGTCCACCGTTTTTTCCACTAAAGTGACTTCATGAGGATTTGCAGATTGGATCCCCATAGAAAGTACAACACCATCAGCGTTCGTGACTGCCATGATCTTGGTGCCTTTACCACGCTTAGTCTTTCCCACAGAAAGCCCCCTTTTTTGGCAAGCGAAAACTTGCCGTCGACCGACACGTCTATTCCGCCCCTTTCCTGTAGGTTTTTGGCTAATGCCTCAATGATCTTGCCGAAGACACCTTCTTCCACCCACTGCTGAAACCTGCGACGGCAGGTCTGGTACTGTGGGTAGTCCTTCGGCAGATCCCGCCAGCTGGCACCTGTCTTTACAACCCACGGCATACCTTCCAACACTTGACGCTTGTCCCTGCAAGGCGGCCTTTGCCATCACTTCTGACAGGACCATCGGGAACAAGATTCTGGGTCTTTTCCCATTGCTTTTCCGTCAGTTTCATTTCACAAGATTACCCAACCCCATTTATGAAATTACTTCTAATGAAATTTTAATTTTTTTCACAATACTTGTTGTTATTATAATGATTTTCTCACTTGAGTTGCAATCGCATAAAAAGTCAACGAATGTAAAATAGAGAAGTTTAACGTAAGGGTGTGCTTAGATTACTATATGATAAACGCTTAATAAGCCCCAATGATTTTAAGCGTGGAATCTAGAGGTAAAATTTCTTTCGGAGCTATTTTAGTTCCGCCAATATAAGCTGTTCTCAGGCTTGGTATCTTACGTAAAGTAGGTAAGCAGTCTTTAGTGACCCTCGTGCCATAGATGTTTAGGCTTTGGATACTTTGTAATTCCTGAAGCTTTGTAATTCCAATATTTGAAACCGGAGTTTCATCCAGCCGTAGCCGTTGCATGTTTTTGAATTGATTGATGATATCCATATCATCATCTGAAGCATTTGTCCCAGAAATATTCAGCCAGAGAATGTTATCTTTTATTATTCGAAGTAGTTTCAATTTATCGGTGATATTTTCTTTATTATGATTCGGTAGAGTAATATCTAGTAAATCCGGATTATAGTGAAGGTATTTAATAAAGAAACCGGCCTGTTTTAATTGATGTAAAACTTTCTTCGATACAGGTGCTGCCTTGATGTTCATGGCTACATTTTGTTGAAACACATCATTCACATCTATTCCAAGCCATGCGGCGGCAAATTTTGTAATTTCTTCAGGAGGACTAGCGGTTGCAAATTTTTTATCATTGCTGGCTGCGCTATTTTCTATCCACCATTTTATTATAGCCATTTCTGATGCCGAAAGAGGTGTTTTGCCTTCTGTGGGCATAAACTTTTTATTCTTCGGGTTTAGTGAAATTCTTTTGAAAAGCTCACTCTCAGCCAAACTTCCGGGTTGAACTGCAGCGCCATGCTTGCCGCCTTTTACAAGTGATTGAAAAGAGGCCACAGAAAAATTGCCTTTCTTTTTAGATTCATTATGGCAAGTGCCACATTTGTTTTCCAAAATCGGTTGTACTAAATCTTCAAAAAGATACGCTTCATTTATGTTTGTTACACTATTCTTTTTTTTCTGATCATCTAATAATACTGATGCACTTATGTAATCAGATCCATGGGTTAAGCTTCCTCCCAAATGACCGGTGATACTAATAAAAACGAAAATCATCACTATGAATGTAACCAATGTTTTGCCGTTTTTTAAAATGGGAAGCGGTATTTTTTTTATACTCATAAGATAGGCTAAAAAGGAAATAAATGTCGTGAAAATGCCCGCCCACATATGGTCAT
>DASQNW010000572.1:0-3556 GCA_035644775.1 Chitinophagaceae bacterium
CGCGGCTTTGGCAATCCCGAACCGGCGGAGAAAACCTTTGTTTCTTCACTCGCCACCAATGCAAGACCGAAAGAAGTAGCCCATGTGCCCTCGGCCAATTTTGTTGCTTCCGACATTTCGAAGCTGGAAGTGGGCACCCGCGTGGAGCACCAGAAGTTTGGCTTTGGCGAAGTGCTGAAGCTCGAAGGCTCGGCACACAACCCGGTGGCTACGATCAAGTTCGATCAGAACGGTGAGAAAAAGATTATGCTTAATTATGCGAAGCTGATGATTGTGTGAGTATAACCAATATAGCGATTTGAATAAGTTTTATTGAGTTTGTTAGTGTTTTTGGGAGTTTTGGGGAATTATATTTTTAAGATTTTTATCTCCAACTTTTCTACGCATCAAGTTTTTGTTTTGTGGCCTGAAATGACGCGAAATTTCTTGCGTTATTTCTTTAAAGTTATCATAGCCATCTTCTCTTTTATGATAAAAGATTTCTATGTTTACACAGTTTGGGTGTTCAAATATTTCACTCAGTAAAACTCTATCTGATAACCCACAAGAGTGCCCAATAATAAAGGTTTCGAATGGTGCGGAATCAATGTAAGATATCAGCTCGTGATAGTTTCCTGTCTGGAAATATCCAAATGACTTGATGTGTTCCAAGTAAATATTTTCACCGGAATCTTCGATACTTTGATAAACCGGATCAGTTTCATCACCATACCCGAAAATTATTGGATTATTTTCAATATCCGCGGCACGTCCGTGTATATGGATAATGTCATTTTTATTAGCGTAGCCTTTTTCAAGTAACGTTTCAGTATAATTAAAATTCAAAAATCTTACTTCTGATGCATCCAATTTCTCAAAGGCTCTTACAATATTATACTCAGATTTTGGAAATTTTAGTTTTGGAACTTTTCTAATTTCTGTATTGACTTCTTGAATATACTTTGACAAAAGAGTTATTAGAAAGTTGAATTCTTTATTCAGCTTTGCAACTTCTTTCTCTTTTTTGTACACATTCGGATTAGAGAAATATGTTTTCAAATAGTGAAAGAAGTAACGTTCTATATCAACCCATTTATTTGCGATAAGAGAGCTGATTATTCTTTCAAAGAATTGTGATGGAAAAGCAATAGAAAGGTGACGCTTGTTAGTATTAAAAACTTGAAGTATCTCTCCAAAGCTTACAAGTTCTTTGTCCCAGAAATAAATACTCCCAGTAAAGTTTTGACGAAGCTCTAGTAAACTATCCTGATATATATTTTCTTTTCTAAACTCAGCCTGAGCAATCTTACAAAAATACCAGTTGATAAAATCTTTATAGCTTGTCTTGAGGCCATGTGCTAAATCAAAGCCATTGCCAATAAGCACAAGTCGGTTTGTGTTTGTTCTCATAATCACGAATTATATTAAATATAGATAAAATTGTTCTATCAATCGTGTCTTACGAGGTAATAAAATGATAGTCCAATAACGAATATGTAAAATGAACTCGCATGTTTTTAGAAACTTTTTCAAAGCCCCATGCTGCCTCTGATTGCATAGTCCAACTACCGTCCCATCCAATCCTTAAACACCTGCGCCCGTTCGCGGCTGACCAGCACTTCTTCATCAATCGCAGGTTTTAAGTCGATTTTCAGTTTACCGTTGAAGAACGTATGCATCTGCCCGATGGCTTTCAGATGGGCAATGAACGAGCGGTTCAGCCGGAAAAAATATTTCGGGTTCAGCATAGTTTCGAGTTCTTCCAGGTTGTAATCCACCACGTATTTAGCTTTATCCCAAGTTTTGAAAAAGCACAGGCGGTCATCTATATAAAAGTAAGCAATGTCTGATACTTCTACGGCTATTAGCCGCTGCCCCTGCTTTACCAGGAACCGGTTTCGATATTCCGGCGACTGCTGCGCGGTTTTCAGTTCGGCAATAAGGCTGTGGATGTTGATGCGGACATCGCTATGGCCGTGCTGGAATTTTTTATATTTTTCAATCGCGCGTTTCAGCTCCTCCCGCTTCACCGGCTTCAGCAGGTAATCGATGCTGTTTACCTTGAAGGCCTGCAGTGCATATTCATCATACGAAGTGGTAAAGATCACAGCGCTTTGCACATCCACGGCTTTGAAAATCTCGAAGCTTTGCCCGTCGGCCAGTTCAATGTCCATCAGGATAAGATCGGGCGGCGGGTGCTGCTGCAGCCAGCGCACCGAAGCATCAATGCTGTCGGCTGTACCCAAAATTACTATTGACGGGTCTATTTCCAGCAGTTGGCCCTGGAGCCGTTCCAGGCTCAGCGGCTCGTCTTCAATAATGTAAACCTGCATACGTGTCGGCTTTGATTAAGGGAACAATGACAATAAACTCCGCAGCGCTTTCTTTTATCTCCACATCAGGGCATTTCAAAAGGCGATACTTGCCAATGATGTTACCCAATCCAACATTGGCCGAAGCTACGCTGCTGCGTTTGCGCTGCAGGTTATTTACCACGTGCAGGCGGTCGCTGGCGGTGGTGAATAACCGGATCTGCAAAGGTTGTTCCTTCGAAATGGTATTGTGCTTTACGGCGTTCTCCACAAGCAGTTGCAACGTCAGCGGCGGGATCAGATACGCCAGGTACGGTTCATCGATCTGAAGCGTGATGCTGAAATTTTCGCCAAAGCGCGTGGCCAGCAGATGGGCATACGATTCAATGAATTCCAGTTCTTCCTTCAAGGGAATCAGCGGCTGTTCGTTGCTGCGCAACAGGAAACGGTACACATTCGATAGGTGCTCCACGAAGTGCTCGGCCTTAACCGCATCTTTTGCAATCAGCGAGCTAAGCGTACTCAGGCTGTTGAACAAAAAGTGCGGGCTTACCTGGCCTTTTAAGGAATCGAATCTGCTTTGCAAATTAGCCCGCAGCAGTTCTTCTTTTTCACGCTCGGCCCTGCTGAAGTGGGTAAAATAATAAACCGCTTCAAACAAGCCCGTGGTGGTAAAGGCAAACAGCAGGGCAGACAGGAAAATCGTTGCCAGGTGACTAAACGAAAGATCGAGCGGCTTGTGGTCGATTACTTTGTCCACCAGCAAATCGCCGACAAATTGCATGGCAACCGAAATGCCAAAAAGCGCCAGCACATTGTACAGCGTTCGCTTTTTGGCTGCCGCTAAAAGCGGCAGCCGCTTGCGCAGCTGCCGGATAATGTAATGTGCAAATTCCCACTGTGCTATCATAACAAACAAGACGGTAAGGAACTTCAGAAGAAAAGTAGCAACTCCACCGGTTTCAAACATGTAGCCCGACAGCACGTTCATCAGAAAAACCAAGGTGATCCCGATGACCTTAATCATCCGTTCATTAAAGTAAAAAGGCGTTGCTGCCGGGTTGTTCATGCGGGCTGTTGAATAAGCAGTATGGGATTATTAAAAAGTTGCCAGAAAGTTACACACTTCGTTGCGGAAGTCGGATATAAGCTGCTGCATGTCGCCGCCCATTTCGGTTGTAGCATTCGCCGCAAGAAATACATAGGTGTTGCAGGTCGGGAAGTACACTACCTGTGCCGTGGCGCCGATGCCGTCGCCATCATGG
>DASQNW010000573.1:0-4427 GCA_035644775.1 Chitinophagaceae bacterium
AAAAAAGTACGCTATGACAATACCTTGACGAAGAATATTCCTTCAAAGTTTTTTAATTCTATAACGAGGAAGGTGTCAAAAATTCACCTGCACGATTTCAACTGCGGCCTCAAAGCATATCGGAAGAAAGTAGTTAAGAGCATAGAAGTTTATGGTGAGATGCACCGCTACATTCCAGTGTTGGCGAGATGGGCAGGTTTTAAAAAAATAGGGGAAAAGATAGTAGAACACCGTCCACGGAAATATGGTATCACCAAGTTTGGCTGGGAGCGTTTTGTTAATGGCTTTCTTGATCTAATGTCCATCACATTTGTAGGAAAGTTTTCAAAAAGGCCAATGCATTTTTTTGGCCTGTGGGGCACCTTGTCTTTTCTATTCGGCTTTTTCATTGCAGCTTACCTCATTATCTCTAAATTGATCAATTGGGAATTTCCAATCACAAACAGGCCAGGTTTTTACCTTGCATTGACCGCTACCATTATTGGAATGCAACTTTTTCTTGCCGGCTTTATATCTGAGCTGGTAGCACGGAACGCGCCAGCCCGCAATCATTACCTCGTTGAAGAAAGACTCGGGCTGGACAGTTTGAAAGAGTAGTTTAAAAGCCTGGCCTTATCTGACGCTTGAATAACTATGCACGGGGAGCCATATGCAGCAGGAGCAGCAAATAACATCAATAAAATTTTCTATTATCATACCTGTATATAACAGGCCTGCTGAACTCGATGAGCTTTTGTCAAGCCTGTTGGCCCAGACCACCAAGGACTTTGAAGTGGTGGTTGTTGAAGATGGCTCTAGCTCTAAATCTGACGAAGTATGCAGCAGGTATATACACCAGCTATCTGTTCGCTATCATTACAAAGAAAACACGGGACCGGCGCTCACCAGGAATGCAGGCATGGCCATAGCAAACGGTAATTACTTTATTATTTTGGATTCTGACTGCATACTTCCACCAGAATATATTGAGGTGGTTCGCAACAGGCTGAATGAAGATTTTTTAGATGCTTATGGAGGGCCTGACAGAGCACATGAAAGCTTCAACAAGTTGCAAAAGGCTATCGATTATTCAATGACCTCTTTCTTTACTACGGGCGGAATTCGAGGAGGAGGAGAAAAAATGGATCAATTCCATCCTCGTAGTTTTAACATGGGCATTTCACGGCGAGTATTTGAAGCCGTGGGTGGCTTCCCCGATGCACGTTTTGCAAAAGCTAAAGCTGCTGGTGAAGACATTGAACTGAGCATGCGGATAAGAGAAGCTGGATTTCGTATTGCGCTTCTAAAGGAAGCATTTGTATACCACAAGCGCCGGATTAGCTTACGCAAATTTTTCGACCAGGTCTACAACTTCGGTTATGCACGTATCACCCTTAATAAACGGAACAAAGGGGCGTTGAAAGCGGTGCATATATTGCCTGCAGCGTTTGTCATAGGGAACCTGGTGCTGCTTTTATCTGCAATAGTTCTGGATGTAAGATTCGCTCTGCCACTTGCTCTCTATATTTTTATAGTTCTGCTCGATGCAGGCTTAAAGACTAAAAGCATCGCTATTGCGCTTCTGGCTACTTTGACAAGCATAATACAGCTTACAGGTTATGGATTGGGCTTTTTAGCGGCTGTTAAAGATCAATACATCACAAAAACATGATCTAAATAGAGATTGGAAAAATGACTTCGGACATACTACAGCAGATAAAAAGAAACGGTAAAGAGTGGACCTTGTTTTTAGATCGTGATGGCGTCATTAACGAGGAGCGGCTGGGCAGGTATGTTTTGAATTGGGGAGAGTTTAGATTCCTCGATAGAGTTCAGGAGGCGCTGGCAATATTTTCTCAAATATTTCATAGAATCATTCTAGTAACGAACCAAAGGGGCGTCGGTAAATTGCTCATGACGGAGCAGGATCTGCTCCACATCCATGAACAGATGCAAATTGAGGTGAGTGCAAGCGGCGGCAGAATCGACAAGATATATTACTGTACCGAAGTGGACGACGCGTGCTATGACAGAAAACCAAATCCCGGCATGGCGCATCAAGCCAAGAAAGACTACCCAGAAATAGATTTTGGCAAGTCCGTCATGGTAGGCAACAAAGGGAGCGACATGAAGTTTGGCCGTGCTGTAGGTATGTTCACTGTGTTTATTGCCACTACCAACCCTGAATACCCTTTTCCTCACCCTGATGTGGATGTTCGTTTCGACTCCCTTTACGCTTTCTCACAGGCGCTAATCTTAGGATAACTTTTAATTTTTTTTGCCGTTCTTAGCAGAGTTCAAATGCGTTTCTTGTGAAAAAGCCATTCATTCTTTTTGCCTTCCTTCTCCTCACTGCCGGGCTGTTGCAGGCCCAGAAAATATCCGTTGGGGATCTTAAATCTTTAAAGCAGAAAGAAGACACTCTGAAGCAACTTGCTAAAAATTTGATTGTAGACAGCATAACCGCTGGTAGAATGCGGTATGATAGCTTGTTCATTCGCACCCTGGTACGCAGCCTTCAGGTAAAGAACTCATTTTATTATCCATTCGATTCCGTTCAGGGTGTTTCGAAATTATATGCGCCGGATAGCACGTTTCGAATTTTCAGCTGGTCCCTTTCTTTTGATGATTATTACTCGAGGCAACGTGCAGCCATCCAGGTAAAAACAGCAGATGGTTCATTGAAATTAATCCCGCTCAGAGACGTTTCCGAATTTACAGAGAAGCCTGCAGATTCCATTCGCACGAAAGATAACTGGATTGGTGCCGTTTACTACAAGATCATCAAAACAGAACATAATGGCAAAAATTACTACACGTTGTTTGGTTTCGATGATAACAGTGTTCGGTCGAATAGAAAGTGGATCGATGTTCTGAGTTTCGATACTAACTCGAGACCACAATTTGGAGGTGTATTCAGTTTTGAAAAGGATACAGCTAAGCGATTGCCTCAAAACCGCTACTACATCGAGTATAAGAAAGAAGCAAGCACATTTGTAAATTATGATCCGGACCTGAACATGATCCTCGTAGATCACCTGATTTCAGAGAGCGACGAACCCGATAAGCCATACACCTTTGTACCGGATGGAGACTATGAAGGGTTTGTATGGAAAAATGGTAAATGGATGCATGTTGATAAGGTGTTCCACGAAAAGCTTGAGGACGGCCAGGCACCTATTCCCGATCCAATAAGAGACGATTCAGGAAATAATAATGAGGTGAAATTGCAGGAGCGGTCACAGAAGAACAAGGACCGTAAATAGATTTCGAAGCAACCCGAGATAGGCTCGTCGACCTACGTAATTAATTTAGATATTTATTCAGGTTCTTCCACTCGCCCTTTGGTTTAAAGTATAATGGCAGCATACAATGGCCAAGCAATGCCGATGCGTTCTCGTAGCTTTGTCAACCTCCATCAAATTTTGCGTTAGCTTAGATGAAATGGGAAAAGTATTTTGTAAGTGAGATATATAAACATGCCATTTTTAATGCTGGCAAGGCTAGAATAGATATAGAGAAGCTCCTGGAAAAATCTGGCTATAAAAAGTTAACTATCGATCGACATACGATGAGCTTTTTTGGGAAGCTGAATATGTATTTCATCTTAATCAAAACCTAGCTCTAAATCAAAAAACCTGCAATTGTATACTTTCATTTCCCTATCAGGTCACGTATAATCCGCATTTTTCTTTATCTACTGCAACGTGCCAATGTTTATACCATTACTCATACCCATGACTTCGAGGGAATTCGAGGCAATGATCCTGTACTGCTGAAAAGAGAGTTAAAAACCTTAAAGGCATTCTCTGTCATTATCTCTCAAAACGATTGCATGCAACAAAGATTAGAGTATGAGCTCGATAGTCGAAATCCCATTTTACCGTTAGGCCTTTATGATTATCTTATTGACAACAGCAGAATCCAGTTACAGCGTGCTAAGACATGGAATATTGCATTTGCAGGCAACCTAGAAAAGGCATCATTCATTAGCCATTGCAAACCCTTGAAGAGCTTGAAATTTCATATCTATGGCAGCCAGAAAGACAAAACAGAAACTTGCGAGAACATTACATTTCACGGTCAAGTCCATCCAGACCATTTGCCCTTTATGATTAACGGAAGTTTCGGACTTGTTTGGGATGGTGCTGCAATTGACACATGCAGTGGTAACTATGGCAAATACCTTAGCTATAACCTTCCGTACAAGTTGTCATTATATATTGCTGCTGGCCTGCCTGTTATTACCTGGAATAGAAGTGCTGTAGCATCCTGGGTAGTTTCAAACGAAATGGGCTTTTCTATTTCTTCTCTGGCTGAAATTGCTCCGGCGATCGATAATTTAAGTGAAGCAGCTTATGCTAAATGGCAGCAAAACATTTCATTGATCCGCAAACTAGTTATTGAAGGAGCATATTTTACATCAGTTATAAGAAGATCAGAAGAAG
>DASQNW010000574.1:0-1891 GCA_035644775.1 Chitinophagaceae bacterium
GATGGATGGGATTCTATCTTATCCATACTCCAGATGCCTAATGGCGTACCTGTAGCCACCGTTGCATTAAATGCAGCAAAGAACGCTGGTTTACTGGCCATAAAAATTTTAGGTGTTCAGGACGAATCGCTGATCCGTAAGATGGAGGCATATATGGAACAATTAAAAACAGAAGTGCATGAAAAAGTGGAACGCATTCAGTCTGATGGTTATCCTAACCAGTTTGATAACAAGTAATGTCCTGGGTCAAAAGGTTGAACTTTTAAAAACGACTTTACTATCTCATTATCCATCTGCATCAGGCATCTCATTTTATGAGAATAAACTGTATGTTATTGGAGATGATGCCAAACACATATTGATTTTAGACACATCTCACCAGACGCTGGATAGCATCATACTCTTCCCGATGAATACTTATCGGATACCATGGGATAAAAAGCCTGATATGGAGTCTTTGTTCATCGGGCATCGTCGTGGGCAAGCCTATCTTATTGGTTTACCTTCTTTTTCAAGCTCAATCCGCAATAAAATAGTTTTGTCGACCTTGGCAAATACCAAGCAAACAAAGATCCTGGACTTTCCGCACCCAGCTACAAGGCTTAAGGAATTAGGGATCGCTGAAACAAATATTGAGGGCAGCACAATTGTTGGCAAGAATATTATTCTTAGTAACCGTGCTAATCTTTCACAACCCAATAATTACCTGGTATTGATAAGGGCAACATCCAAAGGGGTGAAAAGAATGAAAGGGTGGTCTAAAATGGAATGTATACTTCCTGCTGCTAATGGCGTAACAGGTTTATCAGGATTGGAGTATATTAAAGAAAGGGATTTGTTACTTTTCACTGCGTCCACTGAAGCTACTGCCAGTGCCAATGCAGACGGAGCCATTGGAGACAGTTATCTCGGAATGATTGAAAACTTTTCGAAGAAAACAAAGCAAAAGCGCATTACTCCAGATCAAATGATCAATCTGTCAAAACAATTACAGATAGGTCCACAAAAATTAGAGGGAATCACGGTAGCTTATTCTACGGATACATCATTGATGCTCCATATTGGGGCAGATAATGATGATGGCAAAAGCATTATCTACAAAGTGTTGTTTACCCGCTGACCTGTTTAAGAATGGTAAACTCCTGTTCTGTTGCTAAAGAATGTTGGTAAAAAGCATCAATGATCCCCTTACCGTATTTTGCATAATAATAGCCTATGTTTTCAACACGCTCCTGCAATCCATTTTTAGGGAAAAGGGACGCTTTCAAAAATGCTATCTGTTTACGGGTCTCATCGAATTTTTTCTTTTCGGCCCTTAGCATTTTCTTTTCCAGCTTTTGCAGTTTATAGATGGCCTGCTTTTCCAAAGCCTGAACATGTATTTGTAACGTTGGGTCTACGCTCGAAGCCTGGTCTTTAATAGACATATAAAGACCTGAAAGCGCTTCTATTTTTCCATTCAATTTCAATGCTAATTTGCTTTGGTGTTTAACTTTTTCATGGAATAATTCTTCAGCATCGTTAAATATGTCAGTAATGGCCAGATTCAATTTATGGATCCTTTCTTCCCACTTATGTTCAATTATAGTAAATGAATTACGTAGCACCAATATGGGGAATGCAATTTTATAGTGATCAAACAATTCTTTGAACTGTAACCAGTAAGCAATCTCGCCACCACCACCTATAAAGGCAATATCCGGCAATATACTTTCCTGGTATATTCCTCTGAGTATCACATTAGGGCTGAATCTTTCAGGGTATTGTTCCAATTCAACCTTCAGTTCTTCGCTTGAAAATTTGATGTTTGTATTACAAACAATAAAGCCCTCGCCTGCTCTTTCAATTCTTTCACGTATAGCATCTTTAAGGTAAAAAAGGTTAATGTCTC
>DASQNW010000575.1:0-6304 GCA_035644775.1 Chitinophagaceae bacterium
CCTCACGGAAAGTGTCAGGAAGGTGAATCCTATAACAAGCGTTCTCCCAATGGTCTCTGCTCAGAACCTTACGGCGGAATGGTTGTAAATTCCGTCGACAGCAATTTATATGTTTGTTTGCTATATTGAGAAGGCTATCGACTACCATCCGTTGTTCCTGCAGATACCCATTTCTAATCCACGCAACTCCGCGAGGCCCCGCATACGACCAATGCAGGAGTAGCCGGGAAAAGTTACCTTATTTAGATCATCGAGCATCTGGTGACCATGATCAGGCCTGAATGGGATGGGCTCCGTCACTCGTTGCTGAATGGCTAAGATTTCCTTTAACACAGCATACATATCGGTATCCCCATCCAGGTGATCTGCTTCGAAGAAATTACCCTCCGCATCACGTTTTGTATTTCGAAGATGAACAAAATGAATCCGGTCACCAATCTGCTTTGCCATTGCAGGCAAGTCGTTATTGGTGTCAGCACCAAAAGAGCCTGTGCAAAAACAAAAACCATTGCTGTTTTGCGGCACTGCATTCAAAACATACTCCACGTCGTCTGCGTTCTTAACAATGCGTGGAATACCGAGTATGCTGTAAGGAGGGTCGTCCGGGTGCAGCGCCAAACGAATATCGCATTCAGCGGCCACAGGGGCGATTTCACTCAAAAAATATTTTAGATTGTCTCTCAAGGCTTTCGCGTCTATGTCATTATACTTTTTCAGCAGCTCACGCATTTCAGGTATAGATTTCTTCTTTTCACCAGGAATGCCGTAAACAATCACGTGCACCAGATCGTCTAATTGTTGCTGTGTATATTGCTTGTACCGATCCTCCGCTGCTTTCAGCACCGCATCACTATAGCTGTTGCTGGCGTCTTTTCTCTGTAGCAAGTAGATGTCAAAAATTGCAAGATCAATCCAGTTAAAGTACAGTGCTTTAGACCCGTCTGCCATCTCATAATCGAGATTGGTGCGCACCCAATCGGTGATCGGCATAAAGTTGTAGGTAACGATGGAAATGCCACAGGCGGACAAATTGCGGAGGGTTTGCTTGTACTGTTCTATGTAGTTTTTATATTCTCCCGTTCGTGTTTTAATATCCTCATGAATGGTTACACTTTCTACCACATCCCACTTATAGCCTGCTGCTCTCAATTCATCCTGTCTTTTTCTTATTTCGTCCACCGTCCAAACCTCTCCGTGTGGCACATGGTGGAGTGCAGTGACTATTCCTTGCGCACCGGTTTGCTTCACATCCTGCAGACTCACAGGATCATTGGGACCATACCAGCGCCATGTTTGCTTTAATTGCATTTGTTGTTGTGTGAATTTGAACAAATATAAATGCAGTCAACCTATTCTGGTAAATCGATAAATGGCTGCTGCAGATTGTGCAAGTGAATTGATGTACGTTCATTACATTTATCTCCAATCTTTTTACTAATGACAGCAACCAAGATCGTCTGCTTTGGAGAAATGATGATGCGATTACATGCTCCGGCATTTCAGCGATTTACAGCAACACGGGCATTCGACATCTTGTATACTGCATCAGAAGCCAACGTTGCGGTACTTCTTCGCTTGTTGGGAAAAAACGTATCGTTCATCACCAGGCTGCCTGGCAACGATCTTGGCACCGCTGCCATTCGTGAACTAAATGCATTTGGTGTAGATACTTCTGAAATTTTGCGCGGAGGAGATCGCTTAGGTTTATTCTTTACCGAAATGGGTAACGAGAATAGACCTGGACGAGTCATTTATGACAGGACTGATTCTGCTTTCGCAAATTTGAAGAGAGGAGAGATTAACTGGAAGAGGATTTTTGAAGAAGTAGATTGGTTTCACTGGTCTGGGATCTCTGCAGCTGTATCGGGCTCTGCTGCAGAAGTTTGTAGGGAAGCCTTGGAAGCCGCGAAGGAGAATGGGATTAAAATTTCTGTTGATCTTAATTATCGTAGCATGCTTTGGAAGTATGGAAAGCAACCGGTTGAAGTGATGCCTGAACTGGTGCGCTATTGCGATGTTATGATCTGCGACCTGGATGCAGCAGCCATTTGTTTAGGAGTGCAGAACACCCGGCACTCCACTACTCTCGAAGCCTTTGAAGCATGCACCACTGATATAAGGAAAGCATTCCCGGACCTTCAAACGGTGGCAATGAGTTTCCGAAGAATGAATGAGCGAAGCGTGCAAGAGTACTCAGCATGCCTTAATATGAACGCAAGCAGTTACGTTTCCAACGTACTGCAGCTTGGCACTATCGTAGACAGGATCGGTAGCGGCGACGCTTTTACCGGGGGGTTAATATTTGCATTAATGAACGGATATACACCCGAAAAAATAATCAACTTTGCCACTGCCTGTGGCGCCATAAAGCATTCGATGCCCGGTGACTATACGAACACCAATTTGCAGGAAATTGAGGCTTTTTTGGACAACCAGGGAAGAGAAGGAAAAATTATACGATAACATGAAACAATTAGATAAGAAAGAGATCAGCCAATTAGTTGACAAGCACAGGTTCATTCCTTTGTTTTCTCATGAAGATGTGGAAGTATGTAAAAAGGTGATACAAAGCGCCTATGACGGCGGCGTTCGGCTTTTTGAATTTACAAATCGTACGCCCAACGCTTTGGACGTGTTTGAAGAACTAAGTGAATACTGCTCGAAATCGTTGCCGGGTATAGTGCTTGGTGCAGGCACTATCATGAATAAAAAAGATGCAAAGGCTTTTTATAAACGTGGCGCACAATTTATTGTAGCCCCAGTAATCACACCCGAGGTAGGTGTTTACTGCCGCGACAATGATATATTCTGGTGCCCCGGCGGCAGCACGCTCAACGAGATCGTAGAGGCACATGACGCTGGTGCCGACCTCGTAAAAATCTTTCCCGCTAGTTATCTTGGCGGGCCCGGTTACCTGGAAGCACTGCGAGGTCCCTGCCCCAATATAAATGTGTTGATTACCGGTGGCGTAGAGAACACGGAGGAAAGTCTGGGAGCATGGTTTAAAGCAGGCGCAAAGGCTGTTGGCATGGGCTCTAACCTTTTTCGAAAAGATGCTATTGCCGCCCATGATTATGGAAATATTACTTCGCTCGTAGCACAAGCAGTTCGGATCATCGATGGGTTGTGAGACTGATCGTGCTTAAGTCCCACATAATCTCCACTAGTTGCAGTTCATGTTGGCACTCATTGGATGCTTGCATAGTTGAATTGTTTGTGAAAAGGAATAAGGCTCTTGATTCGGTGGCAGGAAAAGGACTTTCGGCTAAACTGGCAGCTTGGTTTAATTCACCCGCAAACGATAAACTGGTACTGCCATCCTGCCTTAATTATTTTCAGAGTCCTTCTGTTTAAGGCAACAATTAATGCAAAAGCCTTCAGTTTAGCTCTGTTTACTACTCACTCCCTTTTTTCTTCAACTCACTCCTTTGAGGTTGAAGGCGGCTGAATCAATGTATAACATTGTACTGTCAACAAAAGGCAACCAACAGTATTTTCAATTTCATGTTTATGAAACATCTTGTTTTCTTTTTTTTGTTCCTAAGCTTTTCTGCCAGTTCGCAGCAAAGCAATTTGAGACAGACTGTAAAGGGAATTGTTCTAGACGAGCAGTCTGGTAATACGTTGGCAGGTGCCACTGTAGTTATTGAAACAGCCCAGTCGAGTATATCGGCTGTTTCGGATTCTGTGGGTTACTTTAGGCTGGAACAGGTGCCTATTGGGCGTCAAACGATTCGTATCAGCTCAATCGGTTTTGAAGAAGCCCTTATTCGCAACATAGAAGTTACGTCTTCCAAAGAAGTGGTGCTTGAGGTGCGGCTGAAAGAAAATATCAGGAAATTGGATGAAGTAATAGTAAATGCAGGAAGGCAGAAAAACAGGGCGCTCAACGAAGCAGCACTTGTCAGCGCCAGGCAGCTAAGCATGGACGAAGCAGTGCGCTACTCGGGCACAAGAAACGATCCGAGCCGGATGGCACAAAACTTCGCCGGCGTAAGTGGCAGCAATGATGCTCGTAACGACATTATTATAAGGGGTAATTCTCCTGCAGGTGTTCTCTGGCGCATGGATGGTATTGACATACCCAATCCAAATCATTACAGCACCCTCGGGTCTACCGGAGGACCGGTAACCATTCTAAACACCAATACGCTAAAGAGCTCTGATTTCCTTACTGGCGCATTTCCTGCACAATACGGCAACGCCTTATCAGGCGTATTTGACCTGCGCATGCGCAACGGAAATAATGAACGTTACGAATATCTCGGGCAAGCTGGCTTCAATGGTTTCGAACTGGGAGCAGAAGGGCCATTAAATAAAAATTCCAAATCCTCTTTTCTTGTCAACTATCGCTATTCACTGGTAGCCGCTATCCAGGCTGTAGGACTCAACGTAGGTACGGGTGATGCAACACCCTACTACCAGGATGCACATTTTAAATTCAATATTCCTACTAAAAAGCTGGGCACATTCAGCTGGTTTGGACTGGGCGGAGAAAGTCATATACGCTTTGCTCCTGACACGCAGGAAAAGGAAAACCTCTATGCTTCTCCGGACGGCAGCATACGTGATCGCAGTTACCGTTCTATCACTGGTGTAACAGGACTAACACACCAATACTTCTTCGATCCAAACACCTCAGGCAAATTCGTTCTTGCCGTGTCAGGATTTAAATTTAGAGGTAATGAAGATATCGTCAGTGAGAACAAGCCTCCAAAGAATGCATTTGACTTCAAAGACCGACAGGTAAAATATTCTGCAGGATATACTTTCAACAAAAAGATCAGTGCAAAGAATCAATTCACTGCCGGTGTGATAGCTGACATCAACAAACTTAAGCTTGACCAAAGCTTGATTAAGGACGGCGATTCTGTTCTTACGAACATTGTCAGCACCCGTGAAACTGCAAGCCTTCTGAGATCTTTTGCCAACTGGTCGCACAGGTTCTCAGATAAAGTGTCATCAAATTTTGGAGTCTTTTCTCAATTTTTTATGCTGAACAACACCTGGAGTATAGAACCACGGTGGAACATAAAATATCAGTTCAGACCCAACCAGTCGCTATCGTTTGGCACCGGCCTGCACAGCCAGACCCAACCTCTTGAAGTGTATTTCTATCGCACTACAACTAACACGGGGCAAACGTTGCTTACAAATAAAAACCTGGATTTCACAAAAAGCGGGCATGCTGTAGCTGGCTACGATATTAATCCAAGCAGGCATCTGCGGTTTAAGGCTGAAGTATATGGTCAATACATTTTTGATGCGGCGGTGGAGCAAACGCCTTCTTCATTCAGTATGTTGAATGCCGGTGCAGATTTTGGTTTTCCAGATAAAACTTTTCTTGTGAATGAGGGTAAAGGTTACAACTATGGGCTGGAGTTAACAATGGAGCGATTCCTGAACAAGGGCTTTTACTATCTGGTTACAGCTTCAGTCTTTCAATCGAAATACAAAGGCAGTGATAATAAATGGCGGAACACAGCCTTCAGCCAAAACATCGTTACGAACATTTTAGGAGGAAAAGAATTCAAGCTTACCGAAAGAACTTCATTCGGTATTGATACCAAACTTGCATTAGCAGGTGGCCAACGATATACTCCTTTTGACGTTGAAGAAAGCCTGGAGAATGGCTATGTTGTATACAAAGAAACAGAAGCTTTCAGCTTACGAAATGATCCTTACTGGAGATGGGACCTTAAGTTCTCTTATACTCGAAACGGGAGAAACACAACTCAGAAGTGGTATGTAGATTTCCAAAATCTTACCAATAACAAAAATCTTTACATAAGAACACTAAATCCAAAAACAGCAGTAATAGGCGAGATCAACCAGATTGGCTTTTTCCCAAATATCAATTATCAAATAACATTCTAATTTCTAACTTTAGTAGATGTTGAAAAACAACTCCAAAATATGCTTCGATGATCGCCTGGTCACCATCATACTGGTGCCCCTTTCATCTTTGGTGATTCCGTTTGTATTTTTTGGCGTGAACCTAAATCGAGAACCCTATCTCACCTGGGACATCTACATTACCTCACTCATAATAACGACAGTTGTTTGGGTGGGCAACCGCAGCATCATGATATGGGCCCGCACTCGCTATCCGCAGTTTGATGATAATAGAAAAAGGCTGCTGGTACAATCTGCAGTAATGCTGGTCTTTACCATATTTGCCAACAACCTGCTGGGGTACTTGTTAAAAGATGTGTGCAAAATTCATCATGCGCCCGGTCATACCTACGAAGACATTGTTTTCCGTAGCAATATAGCCGCCATTTTTTCTTCGCTAACGATTGTG